>NZ_JBEPBF010000137.1:0-26554 GCF_040298985.1 Streptomyces sp. NPDC001093
CGGTGCCCGGCGCGCTCGACCGGCGAGAGCAGGGCCGCGGGCAGCGGGACCAGCGCGGCGGCCGGCGGCGGCAGCAGGAACGCCCCGGCGAGCAGCACGGGGTAGAAGGTGCCGCCGAAGCGCCGGCGTACGACGTGCTCGGAGGCGGCGTAGAGCGCGGCGAGCAGGCCGAGCGCCCACCAGGGGGCGCGTATCGTCGGCAGCGGCAGAAGGCACAGCAGCGCCAGCAGGGCGACGGCGGCCACCCAGCCGCGTGCTCTCGCCGGTACCGCCTCCATCGCTCCCCTCCCCGACCGTGCCCTGTCCGGGCTGGGAGCCTAGGGCGGGGATCGGGGGGTGCGGGGGCTACGACCTGAGGATTAGCACGTTCGGGTGACGACCCGGCGGTCAGCTCTCCTGCGGGGTGGCGGTCACGTCGTGCTCGGGCACGGCCTGGCCGGAGCGGATCAGGTCGATCCGTCCCATGACCTTGGCGCGCAGGTCGGCGGGTACGTCGTCATGTCCGCAGCACCGCTTGACCAGCTTCTTCACGGCCTGCTCCAGGCCGTACTTCTCCAGGCACGGAGAGCATTCCTCGAAGTGGTGCTGGAACTTGTCGCGATCGATTTCCGGCATCTCACTGTCGAGGAACTCGTACAGATGGTCGAGGACCTCACTGCAGTCCGTCTCGTGCGGCTCTCCGCAGCTCATGAGCCCGAGCCTTTCGCTTCGTTCGACTCTCCGGCGCCCGCCGGGACCAGCCCGCGCTCACGGGCGTAGTCCTCCAGCATGCCGCGCAGTTGACGGCGGCCCCGGTGCAGCCGGGACATCACCGTACCGATGGGTGTCCCCATGATGTCCGCGATCTCCTTGTACGCAAAGCCCTCTACGTCCGCGAGGTAGACGGCGATGCGGAACTCCTCGGGGATCGCCTGCAGCGCTTCCTTCACGTCCGAGTCGGGCAGGTGGTCGAGCGCCTGCGACTCGGCGGAGCGCAGACCCGTCGACATGTGCGACTCGGCGCGGGCGAGCTGCCAGTCCTCGATCTCCTCCGCGGCGGAGCGCTGCGGCTCGCGCTGCTTCTTGCGGTAGGAGTTGATGAAGGTGTTGGTGAGGATCCGGTACAGCCACGCCTTGAGGTTGGTGCCCTCCCGGAACTGGTGGAAGGACGCGTACGCCTTGGCGTACGTCTCCTGCACCAGGTCCTCGGCGTCGGCCGGGTTGCGCGTCATGCGCAGCGCCGCCGAGTACATCTGGTCGAGGAACTCGAGCGCGTCCCGCTCGAAGCGCGCGCTGCGCTCGCCGGTGGACTCGGAGATCGCCTCCGCGCTCACGCCCTGGCCCTCGGGCTGCTCCGCCTGGCCGTTGTCGGTCCCTGCGTCGGTACCGGTGACCGGACCCACCTCCTCAAGATCCCGGGCAGGACCGAGACCGGTCCCACTCGTTTCGGAGGATAGAACACGACCCGTGCCTGCCGCCCCTCGAATAGGAGCGGTCTTGGCCGCGTGCAGCACCGTCCAGTCCAGGTCAGTACGGCTGCTGCGGGCCGGGCAAACGGTCGAACCCATGCGGCGGACTTCCTCTCCTACGACGTCGGTGCCGAGGCCTCAGCACTTCTGTCCGCCTCAACAGTGGTCCGGCGCGGGGCATTCCCGGCCGTCACCCGAGTGACCCGAGCCACCCCGCCACACCCTCGGTGATGATCTCCAGGGCCCGCTCCTCGGTGATCTCCGCGCGCCTGGGGATCGCGAACCCGTGATCCCCGTACGGCACCTCGAGCAGCCCGAAGTCGCCCTTCGGGAACTCCTCCGGCTTCCCGAAGGGGTCGTTGCCGCCCTGCACGACGAGCGTCGGCACCCCGGCCCCCAGCAGCTCCTGGGCACGGGACTTCTCGGGCCTGCCCGGCGGGTGCAGCGGGAAGCTGAGCGCGAGCACGGCGTGCGCGCCCAGCTCGGCCGCCGTGCGGCAGGCGACCCGGGCCCCGGCGCTGCGGCCGCCGGAGACCACCGGCAGCTCCATCCCGGACAGCGCGGGCCAGATGCCGCGCCAGCCGGTGTCCAGGGTCTTCGGCGCGGCGGCGACCTTCTTCCCGGCGACGCGCCAGGGCTGCTCCACGAGGGCCACGGTCACGCCGTGCTCCGGGAGCACCCGGGCGAGCGCCTGGAGGTCCCGTGCCTCGATGCCACCGCCCGCGCCGTGGCTCACGGCCAGCACCAGCCGCGCCCGTTTCACCTTGTGCCAGGTGATGCGCGCGGTCCCGGCGTCGGTCTCGACAATCTCGATCACGCTAGAAGAGTGTGCCCTCTTCCGGCGCCTCGAGCTCCTTCAGCAGCTCCGGGCCGTTGTTGCGGACGTTGCTGACGGCCGTGGAGACCGGGTAGGCGCGCATCAGGCCGGGCGGGGGCGGGGCCAACAGGTCGCGCAGGTCGTCGGGGTCGGTGCGGCCCGGGTCGAGCCAGGCCTCCCAGCGGTCCGGGGTGAGCATCAGCGGCATCCGGGGGTGGATGTCGGCCAGGGTGTGAGGGCCGTCGGCGGGGGCCACGGCCAGCGGGGTCCTCTCGGCCTCCGTGGTGATCACCGAGCACGTGACCCACCAGGCCTGGGGGTGGTCGTCGGGCAGGGTCCGGTCGCGCCAGAACTCGTACAGCCCGGCCATCGCGAACACCGAGCCGTCGGCGGGCAGCACGAAGTAGGGCTGCTTGCGCGGCCGCTTCTTCCTGCCCTCGACCTCCAGCTCGCGCTCCTGCTCGCCGGTGACCCACTCGTAGTAGCCGTCGGCGGGGATGATGCAGCGGCGGGCGGCGAAGGCGCGGCGGTAGGCGGGCTTCTCGTGCACGGTCTCGGCGCGGGCGTTGATCATCCGGGCGCCGCCCTCGGGCGTCTTGGCCCAGGACGGCACCAGTCCCCACTTCAGCTTGCGCAGCTGGCGAACCGGACGCGGGGAGTCCGCGTCTTTCAGGGGACGGTCGAGGACGGCGTGGACCTCCTTGGTCGGGGCCACGTTGTAGTCGGGCTCCAGGGTCTCCTCGGGCTCCCACTTCTCGATCTCAAAGATTCCTGCGAGATCCTCGGGCCTACGACTCGATGCATACCGTCCGCACATACGTGCCACACTGCCAGGCCCACCCGTCACCCGGCCACCACCCCTCAACGACGGCGCTCCGCGCCGACCCCCATTGATCTCCAGCACAGGGAGCCACTCGGACACATGGACAGCAGCCTCGCCGCCCTCGCGCTGCCCGACCTCTGGGACCGGCTCACCGGTACCCAGCCCGACCCCGACGTCTGGGTGGTGCTCGCCACCTCCGCGGCCGCGCTCGCCGTCGTCGTCCCGCACACCCTGTGGCGGATATCCCGCAACGCGATCACCATCGCGCACGAGGGCGGCCACGGTCTGATCGCGCTGCTCACCGGGCGGCAGCTGACCGGCATCCGGCTTCACTCCGACACCAGCGGCCTCACGGTCAGCCGGGGCAAGCCGTACGGGCTCGGCATGATCCTGACGGCGGCGGCCGGGTACACCGCCCCCTCGCTGCTGGGGCTGGGCGGCGCCGCCCTGCTGGCGGCCGGCCGGATCACGCTGCTGCTGTGGGTGGCGACGGCGCTGCTCGTGGCGATGCTGGTGATGATCCGCAACGCGTACGGCGTCCTGACCGTGGTGCTGGCGGGGGGCGCCTTCCTGCTGGTGTCGTGGCTGACGGGGCCGCAGGTGCAGGCGGCGTTCGCGTACGCGGTGGTGTGGTTCCTGCTGCTCGGCGGGGTACGGCCGCCGTTCGAACTGCAGCTGAAGCGGTCCCGGGGTGGCGCCGGGGACTCGGACGCGGACCAGCTGTCGCGGCTGACGCACGTACCGGCGGGGCTGTGGCTGTTCCTGTTCCACGCGGTGTCGCTGTCCTCGCTGATCGGCGGGGGGCGCTGGCTGCTTCAGGTGTGACGGCCTGGAAAGCCCCGCCCCCGGCGTGCAGGGGCCCGGCCGTGCCCAGCCACTAAAGTGGGGCGCATGACCGTTGACCCCGCACACACCGCCCTCTGGCCCGCCCCGCACGCGAGCGGAGCCGTCGACGCGACGGTCCACGTGCCCGGGTCCAAGTCGGTCACCAACCGCGCCCTGGTGCTGGCCGCCCTCGCCTCCGAGCCCGGCTGGCTGCGCCGCCCGCTGCGCTCCCGCGACACCCTGCTGATGGCCGGTGCCCTGCGCGCGATGGGCGTGGAGATCGAGGAGACCGTGTCGTCCAGCTCCTCCGTCGCGGGCGGCGCGGACGGCACCGGCGAGGCCTGGCGGGTGCTGCCGACGGGCCTGCGCGGCCCGGCGACGGTCGACGTCGGCAACGCCGGCACGGTGATGCGCTTCCTGCCGCCGGTGGCCGCGCTGGCCGACGGCCCCGTCCGGTTCGACGGCGACCCGCGGTCGTACGAGCGTCCTCTGCACGGGGTGATCGACGCGCTGCGGCAGCTCGGCGCCCGGATCGACGACGACGGCCGGGGCGCGCTGCCGCTGACCGTGCACGGCGGCGGGGCCCTGGACGGCGGCCCGGTGTCGATCGACGCGTCGTCCTCGTCGCAGTTCGTGTCGGCCCTGCTCCTGTCCGGCCCGCGCTTCAACCAGGGCGTCGAGGTCCGCCACACCGGCGCGACCCTGCCGTCCATGCCGCACATCCGGATGACCGTCGACATGCTGCGCGCGGTCGGCGCCCAGGTCGACACCCCGGAGTCGGGCGGCGAGCCGAACGTGTGGCGGGTGACGCCGGGCGCGCTGCTCGGCCGGGACCTGACGATCGAGCCGGACCTGTCCAACGCCCAGCCGTTCCTGGCGGCGGCCCTGGTCACCGGCGGCAAGGTGCTGATCCCGGACTGGCCGGAGCGCACCACCCAGCCGGGTGACCGGCTCCGGGAGATCTTCACCGAGATGGGCGGCTCCTGCGAACTCACCGAGTTCGGGCTGGTGTTCACCGGTTCCGGCGCCGTCCACGGCATCGACGTCGACCTGGGCGACGTCGGCGAGCTGACCCCGGGCATCGCGGCCGTCGCCGCCCTCGCGGACTCCCCCTCGACCCTGCGGGGCGTGTCCCATCTGCGGCTGCACGAGACGGACCGGCTGGCCGCGCTCACCAAGGAGATCAACGAGCTCGGCGGTGACGTCACCGAGACCGCCGACGGCCTGCACATCCGCCCGCGCCCGCTGCACGGCGGCGTCTTCCACACCTACGACGACCACCGTATGGCCACCGCCGGCGCGATCATCGGCCTGGCGGTCGAGGGCGTGCGGATCGAGAACGTGGCGACCACGGCGAAGACCCTGCCGGACTTCCCCGAGCTGTGGACCGGGATGCTCGGGCAGTAGGGACCTACGCCATGCGCCGCTACGGCAAGCACACCGACGAGGACGACATCCGCACCCGCCCCGGCCGCCGGGGCACCCGGCCGCGTACGAACATCCGGCCCAAGCACGAGGACGCCGCCGAGGGCCTGGTCCTCACGGTCGACCGGGGCCGGCTGACCTGCCTGGTCGACGACCGGACCGTGCTCGCGATGAAGGCCCGCGAACTGGGCCGCAAGGCGGCGGTGGTCGGGGACCGGGTGGCCCTGGTCGGCGACCTGTCGGGCAACAAGGACACCCTCGCCCGGATCGTCCGCATCGAGGAGCGCACGTCGGTCCTGCGGCGCACGGCCGACGACGACGACCCCTACGAGCGCGTGGTCGTCGCCAACGCCGACCAGCTGGCGATCGTCACGGCCCTGGCCGACCCGGAACCGCGCCCGCGCCTGATCGACCGCTGCCTGGTCGCGGCCTTCGACGGCGGCCTGGAGCCGCTGCTGGTGATGACCAAGTCCGACCTGGCCCCGCCGGACAAGCTGCTGGAGCTGTACGGCGCCCTCGACATCCCGTACCTCGTCACCAGCCGCGAGGAGCTGGAGAACGGCGACGCGGCGGACCAGGTGCGGGAGCACCTGGACGGCAGGGTCACCGCGTTCGTGGGCCACTCGGGCGTCGGCAAGACGACGCTGGTGAACGCGCTGGTCCCCGAGGAGCGCCGGCGGATGACGGGACGCGTCAACGCGGTGACGGGCCGCGGCCGCCACACCACGACATCGGCCCTGGCGCTCCCCCTGTCCGACACGGACGGCTGGGTCATCGACACCCCCGGGGTCCGCTCCTTCGGCCTCGCGCACGTCGACCCGTCCCGGGTGATCCACGCCTTCCCGGATCTCGAACCCGGCACGGAGGGCTGCCCGCGCGCGTGCAGCCACGACGAGCCGGACTGCGCGCTGGACGCCTGGGTCGCCGAGGGCCACGCGGAACCGGCGCGCCTGTACTCGCTCCGCCGGCTGCTGGCCACACGGGAGCGGAAGGAAGGCGACTGAGCGGTCCTTCGTTGTTTGCCGGGGCCCGGGCCCGGTAAGTGCATAATCGCACCGAGCCGGGGATCCGGATCAACGGGAGGACCGCACATGGCGTGGCTGCTGGTCATCGTGGCCGGGATGCTGGAGACCGGTTTCGCCGTGTGCCTGAAGCTCTCGCACGGGTTCACCCGGCTCTGGCCGACCATCGCCTTCGCCTCGTTCGCCCTCGGCAGCTTCGGCCTGCTGACCCTGTCCCTGAAGAAGCTCGACGTGGGCCCCGCCTACGCGGTGTGGACCGGCATCGGCGCGGCCGGCACCGCGATCTACGGCATGGTCTTCCTCGGCGACCTGGTGTCCACCCTGAAGATCGTCTCGATCAGCCTGGTCATCGTCGGGGTGATCGGGCTGCAGCTCTCGGGGTCGGCACACTGAGGGCATGTCCGAGGAGGTTTTCATGAGCTCCGAACAGAGCACCGGCCCCGTCCGGCATCGCGACCAGGGGGCATGGCTCGCCCGGTTCGCCGACCGCGTTCTGGTGGTCTGCCCCCGCTGCGGCGGCCGGGCGGACGTCACCGAGCGACCCGGTCTTCCGGCTCTCAAGTACTACTCCGAGTTGTTGTTCCGGCCCCGTCGGCTCACGTGTGCGGCGTGTGGCGCGAACGCGGAGTGGGAGGCGGCCGTGCGGGGTGGCGGGCTGGTCGCGGCGCAACTCGGCGGGACCGAGGACCCGTTCTTCCTGCGCCCGCTGTGGCTGCAGACGCGTTGTGCGGGCCGCGTGCTGTGGGCCTACAACGTGGCGCACGTCGACGCGCTGGCCGCCTACGTCCGTGCCACGCTGCGCGAGGGCGGGACGGGGGCCACTCGGGCGATGATCCCGCGACTGCCCCGCTGGATGAAGGAGTCGGGCCATCGCGCCGAGGTGCTGGCCGGCCTGGAGCGGCTGCGCACGCTGTCGGAGCGCTCGGCCCCCGCGCACCGGTCCGACGCCGCCCACGAGCACGGCGACCACGCCCGGCCGTACGGCGCCCAGTACTTCCGGGGTGGCCCGTACTGAGACGTGGGCCTCACACCAACTGGCGTGGGACGACCGCCTGGATCAGCTCCGCCATGCCCCCCTCCCCCGGCGGTGCCGCGACGCAGGACAGGGCGAGGCGTACGGCCAGTTCGCAGGGGCGGGTCAGTTCGGCGGTGTCGCCGGGGCCGGCCGCGGGACCGGTCAGCGCGGTGACCGCACGGTCCCGCACGATCCGTACGAAGTCGCGGGGCGTGGGCAGCGGGCCGTCGGCGCGCCGCTGCGCCGGCACCGAGGAGGAGGACGGTACGGCGCCGAGCGGTGGGGCGGGCAGCCGTTCGCTCCAGCAGCCGGTGAGCATGGCCCGTACCAGCGCGTTGTCCCGCGCGGCGGAGCTCGTCCAGTCGGCGACGGCGGTGAGCCGTTCCCTCGCCTCGCCCGGCCCGGCGAGGGCCCGCTCCACTCCGGCGAGGTAGCCGTCGGCCTCCCGCCGCACCAGCGCGCGGGCCAGCCCGTCCTTGCTGCCGAACTCGTTGTACAGGGTCTGCCGGGACACCCCCGCCGCCGCGGCCACGTCGACCATCCGCACCGCGGACCACGGCCGGCGCGCGAGGGCCGTGTAGGCGGCGTCCAGGAGGGACTCCCGGGCAGCAGGCATCATCGCCTCCCTGGGGGCGGAGCGGCTCTGCGCCCAGATTTGACGCGCTTGTATGCACTGTCAAGGGTTCGCGGGGGTTCGAGGTCCTGTCGCCGGGGCGGCCCACGCACCAGCCCGGCCGCGGCACCGCGCGCACGCCCACCCGTAGCACAGGGCTCCGACACCGCCCGCCGCTGCTAGCCCCCACCGACCCCGGCGGATACGGTTCCTTACATGCCGGACTACCTAGACGACCTGCGCCTCGCCCACGTCCTGGCGGACGCCGCCGACGCCGCCACCATGGACCGCTTCAAGGCCCTCGACCTGAAGGTCGAGACGAAGCCGGACATGACCCCCGTGAGCGAAGCGGACAAGGCGGCGGAAGAACTGATCCGCGGCCAGCTCCAGCGCGCCCGCCCGAGAGACTCGGTCCTCGGCGAGGAGTACGGCGTCGAGGGCTCCGGCCCCCGCCGCTGGGTGATCGACCCCATCGACGGCACCAAGAACTACGTGCGTGGCGTCCCCGTATGGGCGACCCTCATCGCCCTGATGGAAGCGGCAGAGGGCGGCTACCAGCCCGTCGTCGGCCTCGTCTCCGCCCCCGCCATCGGCCGGCGCTGGTGGGCCGCGAAGGGCCACGGCGCCTTCACCGGCCGCAGCCTGACCTCCGCGAGCCGCATCCACGTCTCCGGCGTCGGCAAGCTCGAGGACGCGTCGTTCGCGTACTCCTCCCTCTCCGGCTGGGAGGAGCAGGGCCGCCTCGACGGCTTCCTGGACCTCACCCGCGAGGTGTGGCGCACGCGCGCGTACGGCGACTTCTGGCCGTACATGATGGTCGCCGAGGGATGCGTGGACATCTGCGCGGAGCCGGAGCTGTCGCTCTGGGACATGGCCGCCACCGCGATCGTCGTCACGGAGGCCGGCGGTACGTTCACGGGCCTCGACGGCCACCCGGGCCCGCACAGCGGCAACGCGGCGGCGTCCAACGGCCTGCTGCACGACGAGTTGCTGGGGTATCTCAACCCGCGCCACTGAGCAGGGAGGGCACTCCCGATACGCCCTCAACTGACCTCGCGCGCCCCCTTGTTGACCCGGGCTTTACCTGTCAGTCTGAGGCTACCCCCACTTGTGAACTTGTGAATCCAGGAACTAGCGCACTGGATTCCTAGCGCACTGGATTCCTAGGAGGTGGCCCCACCCATGCTCGTCCGTGACGCCATGAGCACGGTGATCCTCACCGTCGGCCCCGCCCACACCCTCCGCCAGGCAGCCGCCCTGATGTCCGCCCGCCGCGTAGGCGCCGCCGTCGTCCTCGACCCGGACGCCGGCGGCATCGGCATCCTCACCGAACGCGACATCCTCAACTCGATCGGCCTCGGCCAGAACCCCGACACGGAACGCACCAACGCCCACACCACCACCGACGTCGTCTTCGCCGCCCCGACCTGGACCCTGGAGCAGGCCGCACGCGCCATGGCCCACGGCGGCTTCCGGCATCTGGTCGTCCTCGACCGCGGCGAGGTGGCCGGAATCGTCTCGGTCCGCGACATCATCCGCTGCTGGGCCCCGGCCCCGGAGCCCGCACCGGCGTTCTGAACGAGCGGAACGGGCCGGACCCCGAGCACCATGGGGTCCGGCCCGCCCAGCGGCATCATTGTGCCGCCGACTCGACACGGCCGATTCGGTACACGGCCGGCTCAGCCGCGCAGCACGCCCGCCGTCTCGCTGTCCCGCGGCCAAAGCCAGTTCAGATCCTATATTGGATAGATTCTAAATCAAATGACGATCCAAACTCACACCTATTCCCGTCCTGGTCCCCCTTGCTGCTAGGCTGGTGGCCATGAGCGACCTTCTGGAACGGCTGCGGGGACGCGGATGGCGGATGACCGCGCAGCGGCGCGTCGTGGCCGAGGTCCTCGACGGCGAGCACGTCCATCTGACGGCCGACGAGGTCCACGCACGGGCTGTCGCGAAGCTGCCCGAGATCTCCCGGGCGACCGTCTACAACACGCTGGGTGAGCTGGTCTCGCTCGGCGAGGTGCTGGAAGTCGCGACGGACAAACGCGCCAAGCGCTACGACCCGAACGCGCACCGGCCGCATCAGCACCTGGTCTGCGCCCGGTGCGGAGCGATCCGTGACGTCCACCCGACGGGCAACCCGCTCGCCGACCTCCCCGACACCGAGCGCTTCGGCTTCACGGTGTCGGACGTCGAGGTGACGTACCGGGGGCTGTGCCCGGACTGCGCGCGGGCGTAACTCACCGCTTCGTAACTCACGCTTCCTGGAGCCCCGGCGACCGCCGGGGCTCTTTTCGCATCGCACACGCGCGCACAAAACCGAGGACACGAACACCGAGGACACAAACACCGAGGGCCGGAATCCATCTCTGGATTCCGGCCCTCGGCCTTCAGTAGCGGGGACAGGATTTGAACCTGCGACCTCTGGGTTATGAGCCCAGCGAGCTACCGAGCTGCTCCACCCCGCGTCGGTGAACACGACATTACGTGAGGGAGGTCGACGGAAGCAAATCAGTTACCGCAGAGGTGGCCGAGCTCACGCCGAGAGTTCCTCCCGCAGCGCATCCCGCAGCCGTCCCGCCCGCTCCGAAACCTCCGCCGGTCCCAGCTCCACGGCCCGGTCGGCCCACTTCTGCCCCTCCGCCAGCTCACCCCGACGCGCGTAGACCAGGGCCAGCCGCAGCGCCGCCCGGCCGTGCCCGGCGTCGGCCGCCCGCGTCCACCACACGGCGGCCTCCGGCTCGCTCCCCTCCCGCGCCAGCAGCAGCCCGAGGTTGAAGGCGCCGTTGCGCGACCCTGCCTCCGCCGCCGCCCGGTACCACCGCGCCGCCTCGACCACGTCGCCCCGGGCCGCCGCGAGCATCCCGACCCGCACCTGCGCCCGCCGGTGCCCCTGGGTCGCCGCCCGCTCGTACCACTCCTCGCACTCGGTCTTCTCGTGCACGGTCTCGCCCAGCTCGTGCGCCGGCTCCGGCGGCCGCCGCGCGTCGAGGAGCGCCGCCAGCCGGTAGGCCGCCTCCGCGCTGCCGCCGCCCGCCGCGCACCGCAGGTGCCGCTCGGCCTCCTGCTCCTCGCCCTCGCGCAGCCGGGCGATCCCGACCTGGAGCGCGGCCTCGGTGTGCCCCGCGGCGGCCGCCCGCTCGTACCAGCGCAGCGCCATGGTCTCCTCGCCGCGTCCGGCGTAGAGGATGCCGAGGTTGAACGCGGCGTCCACGCTGCCGGCCTCGGCCGCCTTGGAGAACCACGGCTCGGCGCCGGTGGTGTCGCTGCCCCGGAGCAGCAGGATGGCGAGCGCGTTGGCGGCCTCCCGGTGCCCGGCGTAGGCGGCCCGCCGGTACCACTGTTCGGCCTGCGCGGTCCGCCCCTGCTCGGCACACAGCAGCCCGAGGTTGTAGGCGCCGTTGTCGTCGCCGGCGTCCAGCGCCGCCCGGTACCAGCGCTCGGCGGTCTGGGTCTCGCCGCGCTCGGCGTGCAGCGCGCCGAGCGCGTTGGCCGCGTTGCCGTCGCCCTCCTGGGCCGCGCGCAGCCACCACACGGCCGCGCTCTCGGTGTCCCCGGCGTCGCGCAGCAGAAAGCCGAGTGCGCAGGCGGCCCGGGACTCGCCGTCCTTGGCGGAGGTCAGATACCAGCGCCCGGCCTCCTTCAGTTCCCCGCGCTTCTCCAGGATCGCCCCGAGGTGCAGCGCGGCACGCCGGTGGCCGCGCGCGGCGGCCTGCCGGTACCACTGTTCGGCCTCGGCGACAGCGTTGTCGGCCCCGGCCTCCTCCTCGCGCCCGGCGGTGTCGAGGGCGCGGGCCAGCCGGTAGGCGGCCTCCCGGTGCCCGCGCTCGGCCGCGGCCCGCATCCAGTGCTCGGCGCCGACGTCCCCGCGGTGCTCCAGCAGGTCGGCGAGCGCGTAGGCGCCGAGGACATGGCCCTGCTCGGCGGACTGGCGCAGCCAGTACTCGGCCGCCGGCTCGTCACCGCGCTCGCGGTGGTAGCGGCCCAGCGCGTGCGCGGCGGCGGCGGACCCGGCGACGGCGGCGATGCGCCACCAGCCGGCGGCCTCCTCGGGGTAGCCGCGCTGGTGCAGCAGGACGCCCAGGTTGTTGGCGGCGGCCCGGTCGCCGGCCGCGGTGGCGGCCCGCAGATGGGGTTCGGCTCCGTCGAGGTCGCCGCGGCGCAGCAGCAAGGCTCCGAGGACGCTCGCCGCCTCGGCGTCGCCGCTCTGCGCGGCGAGACCGAGGCGTACCTCCTCGGCGGCTTCCCCCATGTCGGTCAGCTCGTCACGGGGCGGTTCCTCATCGGAAGGCTGCACAAATCGCCCTGACTCGAACAGAGTTGCCTTCTCCCCCATAACGTCCATCGTCGCACCACCTGCACCCTGGGTACACCCGGTATACCGCAGCCCGTGAGGTCACTTCAGCGTTTTGTCGACATGCCCACAGGACGACAAGTCAAACACACACCCCTCAACTCCCCACGGCGGCGCGGCCGTCCCTCCCCTCAGCACATGAGTTCGCACACCACGAAGGCCCGGATCCCTTGGGATCCGGGCCTTCGACTGCAGTAGCGGGGACAGGATTTGAACCTGCGACCTCTGGGTTATGAGCCCAGCGAGCTACCGAGCTGCTCCACCCCGCGCCGTTGCACGTCAACCGTACCACGGCACGGAGTGCCCTTGATCAAGTGCCAGTTTTGCCGGTGCTCTTGTCGGCGTTCCTGCCGCCGCCGGACTGGCCGGCCTTGGCCTCCGCCTCCTGCGCCCGCTGCAGCGCGTCCTTCAGGTCCTTCTGGGCCTTGGCGTACGCGGTCCAGTCCGGTCCGTTCGGCCCCTGCAGGGCCTTCTGACCGGCGTCGTACGCCTTCTGGGCGTCGGCCAGGGCCTGTTGGACGGTCGGGTTCGAGGACGTGGGCGGACTGGTGGTGCCCGTGTCCGGCGGGGTGGTCGAACCCTGCACCCCGAACACCTTGTTCAGCGCCTCGTCCAGGGTGTTCTCGAAGGCCGTCCTGCCGTTGTAGGTGACCAGCACCTTGCCGAGCAAGGGGTACTTCAGCTTACCGCCGAGGACGTAGACCGGCTCCGCGTACAACAGTCCGCCGTCGAGCGGCACGGTCAGGAGATTGCCGTACTCGACCTTGGAATGCCCGCGGGTGAGCAGGCTGATCGTCTCCGCGATGTCCGGCCGGGAGTTGAACTGGCTCTGCACCTGTTTGGGACCGTCGGCCGTCGTGCTGGTCGGCAGTTTGAGAATTCTGATCTTGCCGTAGTCACTCGTGCCCGGGTCGGAGTCGACCGCCATGAACGCGCTGAGGTTGTCGCGTCCGTTCGGTGTGAACGTCGTCGTCAGGGAGAACGCCCGACCGCTCTGGTCCGGCATCTTCATGCTCAGGTAGTACGGAGGCACCGCGCTGCCCGAGTCGTTGGTCGGGTCATCGGGGACCTGCCACACCTCGCTGCCGCTGAGGAACGTCTGCGCGTCCGTCACGTGGTACCGCGAGAGCAGCTCGCGCTGCACCTTGAACAGGTCCTGCGGATAGCGCAGATGACCCATCAGGGCCGGGGAGATGGCCTCGCGCGGCTGCACCGTGCCGGGGAAGGCCTTCATCCAGGTCTTCAGCACCGGGTCCTGGGTGTCCCACTGGTAGAGCCTGACCTCGCCGGTGTACGCGTCGACGGTCGCCTTCACCGAGTTGCGGATGTAGTTGACCTGGTTCTGCTGGGCCACCACCGCGCGGTTGTTGTTGGCGGCGGTCAGCGAGTCGGCCGTCGTGTCCCCGAGGGTCGTACGGGAGGAGTACGGATAGCCGTTGGACGTCGTGTACGCGTCGACGATCCACTGGACATGGCCGTCCACGACCGCCGGATAGGTGTCCCCGTCGATGGTCAGCCAGGGCGCGACCGCCTCCACGCGCTCCTTGGGCGTGCGGTTGTACAGGATCCGCGAGCCCTTGCCGATCGCGCCGGAGTAGAGGATCTGCGGCTCGTTGAACGCCACCGCATACGCGGCCCGGTTGATCGGATTGTCGAGGTTGACGCCGCTCCTGCCGGTGTAGCTGGTGGTCTTCTCGTCGCCGTTGTCCGCCGAGTAGTCGACCTCCTTCTGCGGTCCGCCGACGATGGAGTACGTGGTGGTCTTCTCGCCGTAGTAGACGCGCTGCTGGTACGTGCCGAGGTCGCCCTTGGACGGCAGGTTGGACTCGGTGAAGACCGGCTGGCCCTGGTCATCGGACTCGGTGCCCTTGGCGGCGACCACGCCGTAGCCGTGCGTGTAGCGGAAGTGGTCGTTGATCCAGTTGTTCTTCGGGACGCCGTCCAGGTTCAGCTCGCGCAGCCCGATGACCGTGTCCTGCTCCTTGGCGTCCTTGCCGCCCTTGGCGTCCTTGGCGGGGTACCGGTCGACGTCCAGGTTGGTCGGGAAGGCGTAGTAGTTCTTCATCTGCTGCGCCTGCTGGAACGTCGGCGAGACGACGTTCGGGTCCATGATCCGGATGCTCGCCGCGTCGTCCGCGTCGGCTCGCAGCCTGGTCGCGTCCGAGGCCGTGTCCGAGGCCGTGGACTTGCCGGCGTACTCGGTGACCTTGGTGTCGTCGATGCCGTACGCCTCGCGGGTCGCCTTGAGGTTCTTCTGGACGTACGGGGCTTCCTTGGCCTGCTCGTTGGGCTCGACCTGGAACTTCTGCACGATCGCCGGGTACAGGCCGCCGATGAGGACCGCGGAGAGGACCATCAGGCCGAAGCCGATGACGGGCAGCTGCCAGGTGCGCCGCCACAGCGTGGCGAAGAACAGCAGCGCGCAGATGGCGGCGATGCAGAACAGGATCGTCTTCGCCGGCAGATAGGCGTTGGCGTCGACGTAGCGCAGGCCGGTCCAGTCGCCTGTCGCCTTGAAGTCGCTGGACTTGACGGCCAGGCCGTACCGGTCGAGCCAGTAGGCGACCGCCTTCAGGGCGACGAAGACGCCGAGCAGCACCGACAGATGCCCTGTCGCCGCGGCGGTGGCCCGCGCGCCGGGGCTGGTGACGCGCAGCCCGCCGTACAGATAGTGCGTGAGCGCGGCGGCGATCAGGCACAGGATGGCGGTGGCGAAGCCGAAGCCGAGCAGAAAGCGGTACCAGGGCAGGTCGAAGGCGTAGAAGGAGACGTCGAGGTGGAACTGGGGGTCCTTCTGGTGGAAGGGCACGCCGTTGACCCACATCAGCCAGGTCCGCCACTGGCCGGCCGCGGAGGCGCCGGCGATCAGTCCGACGAGCGCGGTGACGGCGAGCAGCAGCCACGTCTTGTACGGCGCGATGCCCATCCGGTAGCGGTCGAGGCTCTGCTGCTCCATGGACATGGCGCTCAGCGGGGGCCGCAGGCGGTGAGCCAGCCAGATGTTGACCCCCACCGCGACCGCCATCAGCAGACCGAAGACGAAGAAGAGGCCGATCTTGGTCCACAGCACGGTCGTGAACACGGACGAGTAGTGCACCGACCGGTACCACAGCCAGTCCGTCCAGAAGCCGGCGAACATGGTGAACGCCATGCCGAGGACGGCCAGCACACCCAGCGTCATCAGCAGGGTCCGGACACCCCGGGACGGTCGTCCCGCTCTGATCCGTGGCCCCGTCGGGCCTCCGCCGCGGTCCGGCATCTGGAAAGCCAAGGTGCGCACCTCGAAGTTCGCTGTCGATCCGTCAGGCCCTCGTGTTCGCGGACCCGCCGTGGCCCCCCGTGATCGCGGACCCACACCTATGCAACTTACTCACGCTTTGGTCGGTTCCCGATTCGGGTGGGGAACGAGGCAGGATTGTGACCATGTCCAACACTCCCATGGCAGCGAGCCCGCTCACCCGGGCCGTACTCGAGATCGACGAGTACGTCTCCGGCCTCGGCTGGGACCAGCCCGCTCGCCTCTTCGCCCTTGTCGACACCGCACGGCTGCGGGCCCAGGAACCCGCGCTCGCGGCCCAGCTGGGCCTTGAGGACGAGTCCGCCTCCGCCGGTCTCACCCCGATCGAGCAGGACGAGATCCCGTCCGGCAAGCCGCTGGACGAGTTCCTCGGCACCATCGCCTGGCCCGACGCGGTGGCCGGCTGCGCGCTCTCGGTGGAGCGCCTGATGCTGCCGCCGTCCGCCGAGGCGCAGGTCCCGGAGAACCTGAGCGAGGCCGGACTGGCCAAGTGGGTGGCCGAGCACCCCGAGCGCCAGGAGGTGCGCATGACGGTGGCGGTGCTGCGCGACGGCGGCCGCGAGTCGGCTCTGCGGCTGCGCGAGAAGGACTCCCCGACGGAGGTCCTGACCGGCCCCGACCTGGTGCCCGGCCTGGCGGCCGCCCTGGCGGCGACGTTCGCGGACTGATCCCGGCCGGTTCGGTACGGCGCTGGGGGCGCCCCTGCTCTGCGGGGCGCCCCCAGCCGTGTCAGGGTCCGGCCGTGTCAGGGTCCAACCGTGTCAGGGTCCAGCCGTGTCAGGAGTCCGGTCGTGTCATGGCCGGCTCAGCCCTTGGTGGTGCACTTGGGCAGCGCGGCGGTGTTCCCGGTGCGGATGTCCTTCAGCGCGTCGAGCGCGTCGCCGATGTTCTTCACCTTGACCAGGGTGAGCCCGCCCGGGGTGTCCTTGGCGGCGGCCGCGCAGTTGTCGGCGGGCGTCAGGAAGTACTGGGCGCCCGCGTCACGTGCGCCGACCGTCTTCATCTCGACGCCGCCGATCGGTCCGACGGTGCCGTTGTCGTCGATGGTTCCCGTGCCGGCGACGAACTTGCCGCCGGTCAGCTTCCCCGGGGTCAGCTTGTCGTAGATGCCGAGGGCGAACATCAGACCGGCGCTGGGGCCGCCGACGTCGGCGAGCTTGATGTCGATGGTGAACGGGAAGGTGTGGTCGATCCCGGCCGAAATCCCGACGATGGCCCGCTTGGCGCCGCTGTCGTCGGACCTGGTCGTGGTGATGGTGACGTCCTGCGTCTTCGTCGCCGTCTTGTGCGCCTTCTCGGCGGCGGCCTGCTCCTTGGCGGGGACGACCGTGAAGACGACGTTCTGCCCGGGCTTGTGCTTGGTGACGAGCTTGGCGACGTCGGAGGGCTGCTTCACGGCCGTGCCGTCGACGGCCTTGATCACGTCACCGGCGTGCAGCCTGCCCTCGGCGGGCGAGTCCTTGACGACGGTGGAGACGATCACCCAGGACTTCACCGGGATGCCCAGCTGCTTGAGTGCGGCGACCTTGGCGCTCTCCTGGGACTGGCTGAACTCCTCGGCGTTCTGCTGCGAGGACTGCTGCTCGGTCGTCCCGTTCGGGTACAGCGTGTCGTGCGGGACGATCTTGGTGTCGGGGTCCAGCCAGCCGTAGACGGCCTGCACCAGGTTCATACGGAAGTCCGCGCTGGTCACCCGGACGGTTGTCATGTTCAGGTTGCCGCCGGTCTGGTACGTGTCGTGCCCGGTGATCTGCAGCACCGGCTCGCCGTCGTGGTTTCCGAGCGTGTTCACGGTCGGGCCGGGAGACATCTCCGAGTACGGCACGGGGATGAGTACTCCCGCGCACAGGAGCGCGATCAGCATCAGGGTGGAGGCGAGCATCGTCGCGGTGCGGCGTGGCATGCCACGACAGTACGGGACGCCTCTGTCGGCGCACCGTCAGGGCACCCCTGTCACGCGCCGCCGGCTCCCGTGTGAGATCTCTCCATGGCCTCGCGGAACCGGGCATAGCCGTCCAGCTCCGGCCCGTCACCGCGCACCTTACGAGTCCGATTGGCCCAACTGCCCCAGAGTCCGCCGCCGACCGCGGCCACAAGCGGAATCAGCAGCCAGACAAGCGCCCCCATGCCGACCTCCCAACGCCATGAGCGTCCGCAACTGACTGATCAGCAGATTAACCATCCGCACTGACAACGCTCACGCGAGGGTGCCGGTTACGCAACACGGAGGGACCTGTGTGCTCCGGGTGACGTACGTCAGCACCCTCCCGTCACCCGGCCACCACCCCTCGATGACGGCGCTACGCGCCGACCCGCCCTCCCGTCACCCGGCCACCACCCCTCGATGACGGCGCTACGCGCCGACCCATTCGTCGGTGCCGTCGGAGAAACTCTGGTGCTTCCAGATGGGCACTTCGTGCTTGAGGTCGTCGATCAGCTTGCGGCAGGCGTCGAAGGCCTCCGCCCGGTGCGGACAGGCGACGCCGACGACCACGGCGAGATCTCCGACCTGCAGGTCTCCCACCCGGTGCACGGCGGCCAGCGCCCGCACGGGATACTCGGCCACCACCTTCTCGGCGATCCGCCGCATCTCGGCCTCGGCACTGGGGTGGCAGGAGTACCCGAGCGCGTCCACGTCCGCACCTCCGTCGTGGTTGCGCACGGTCCCCACGAACAGGGCGATGCCCCCGGCCGCGTCGTCCCCGACGGCCTGGAACACCTCGTCCACGGAGAGCGCGGTCTCCCGGACACCGATCAACTTGATGGGATCCTGCGCCCCCTGCTCACCGGGGTGCTCGTTCGCGTGTGCCATACCCCCATCGTGCCGCACGCCCGTGACACGCGGGAATACGAGATTCACCAGGCACGCGCGCGGGCCGTTTTGGATGCTTGTACGACGCGTCCGCGTGCACGGAGCCCACCCCCGCCCGGTCCGGCTCAGACCCGCCGCCGGGCCTTCCGGGCCCGCCGTACGACAGCCGCCGCGCCGAGCAGGGCCACCGTCGCCCCCGCGGCACCCGCGGCCGTGGCGTCCTTGCGTCCGAGCCGCCGCCCGGCGACCGTGTGCCGCCCGGAGACCTCCTCCAGCAGCTCCGCGAGCACCTCCTCATTGGTCCAGCGCGGCCGCCACCCGGCGTCGTGCAGCCGGCTGCCGCTGACCACCCACGGGTACATCGTGTACGCCAGGTCGCCGGCCGGAGACGGTGTGAGCCCGATCCGGTGCAGCCGGGCCGCCGCGCCGAGCGCCACCGCCGACGGCAGCTCCATCCGCCGGATCCCGCTCAGCTCCTCGACCTCCTCCTGCTCCAGCCACCCGTCGCAGCCGACGGCCAGCTCCCCGTCGACCTTCTCCAGGACGGCGTACTCCAGAGCACTGCACAGGTCCTCGACGTGGCAGAACTGCCACGCGGGCCGCGATCCGGCGACGACGAGCAGCCGCGGCGACTCGAAGTAGCGGGTCAGCGCGGTGTCCGTGCCTCCGACCAGCACCGCGGGCCGTACGACGGTGACGTTCAGCCCCGGATGCGCGCGCGGCGCCCGCCGGGCCAGCCGCTCGATCTCCAGCAGGTCCCCCACGCCGGTGGCCTCGGCGGTCGCGCGCAGCTCGGCGTCCTCCGAAAGGGGCAGCTCGTTGTCCGGCAGCGCGCCGTAGACCATCGCCGAGGTGCACAGCACGACCCGGTGCACGCCCGCCGCCGCTGCGGCGGTCAGGACGGTCTGTGTCCCCCGGACGTTGTAAGCCGTGCGAGCGGCCGGATCGGTCTCCAGGTCCAGGTCGAGCGCGAGGTGGACGACCACGTCGGCGCCGCGCAGCTTGTCCGCGATGGCGGGGTCGCGCACGTCGAGGATGTGCCACTGCGCCTCGGCGCACTCCCCGCGCCGCTCGTCGATCGCGATGACCTGCTTGATCTCCTCGGAGGCGGCGAGCCGCTCGGTCAGCATGGCACCGACCCCGCCGGCGGCGCCGGTGACCGCGACGACGGGTCCGCGCACGGCGGGAGCGGGCGGGGTTGACGGGTTTCGCGCTGCGCGAACCTGCGGATCTGGGGAACTCACCGGGCGTCTCCAGCGGTTGTCTTCAGTACGAGCGCGAGTGACGCGTACGTACCAGGTGCATCCATCCTGCCGCAGGCCTGCCGTGGGCGAAGCACCGAGGCCCGATCGGGTCCGGGTGTCTACGCTGGGTGGTGTTGTCGGGCAGCCGCGCCGCCGGGAGAGAACCGGTGGCCTTACCAGCCGAGGAATCCCGTGAGTGACACCCCATTCGGTTTCGGTCTTCCGCCGGAGGAGCCGGAGGACGGCGACGAGGGCAAGAAGAAGGACCAGCAGAGCGGCGGTGGGCAGGGACCGGCCAACCCGTTCGGCTTCGGCGGCCTGCCCGGAGCCGAAGGTTTTGGCGGCCCCGGCGCCGACAATCCGCTCGCAGCGATGTTCGGGTCGCTGAACCCCACGGATCTGGGCGCCGCGTTCCAGCAGCTGGGCCAGATGCTCTCCTACGAGGGCGGCCCGGTGAACTGGGACATGGCCAAGCAGATCGCCCGCCAGACGGTCGCCCAGGGCACCCCGGACGGCACGAAGGACGCCAGTGTGGGGCCGGCCGAGCGCAGGGCGGTCGAGGAGGCGGTCCGCCTGGCCGACCTGTGGCTGGACGATGCGACGTCCCTGCCGTCGGGCTCGGCCTCGGCGGTGGCCTGGTCCCGCGCGGAGTGGGTCGAGGCGACCCTGCCCGCCTGGCAGGAGCTGGTCGACCCGGTCGCCGAGCGGGTCGGCGCGGCCATGGGTGACGTCCTGCCGGAGGAGATGCAGGCCATGGCGGGCCCGCTGATCGGCATGATGCGCTCGATGGGCGGCGCCATGTTCGGCACGCAGATCGGGCAGGCCGTCGGCGTGCTCGCGGGCGAGGTCGTCGGCTCCACCGACATCGGCCTGCCGCTCGGCCCGGCCGGCAAGGCCGCGCTGCTCCCGGCCAACGTGGAGGCCTTCGGCAAGGACCTCGGCGTGCCGCAGGAGGAGGTGCGGCTGTACCTGGCCCTGCGCGAGGCCGCCCACCAGCGCCTGTTCGCGCACGTGCCGTGGCTGCGCTCGCACCTGTTCGGCGCGGTCGACGGGTACGCGCGCGGGATCAAGGTCGACACCGCCAAGCTGGAGGACGTGGTCGGCCAGTTCGACCCGCAGAACCCCGAGCAGCTGCAGGACGCGCTGCAGCAGGGCATGTTCCAGCCGGAGGACACCCCTGAGCAGAAGGCCGCTCTGGCCCGTCTGGAGACCGCTCTGGCGCTCGTGGAGGGCTGGGTGGACGCGGTGGTCCACGCGGCCGCGAAGCCGCGTCTGGCGTCCGCCGACGCCCTGCGGGAGACCCTGCGCCGCCGCCGCGCCACGGGCGGCCCCGCCGAGCAGACGTTCGCCACGCTGATCGGCCTGGAGCTGCGCCCGCGCCGACTGCGCGACGCCTCCCGTCTGTGGGCCTCGCTCACGGACGCGCGCGGGGTCGACGGCCGGGACGGCCTGTGGGCCCATCCGGACATGCTGCCGACGGCGACCGACCTGGACGACCCGGACGGCTTCGTGCACCGCGAGCAGCTGGACTTCTCCGAGCTGGACAAGATGCTGGGCGAGGCGGCCGGCAGCTCGCAGGGCAAGCCGGACCTGCGCAAGAAGGACGCCGGCACGGAGGACGACGGCACCAAGGGCGACGACGCCGAGTGAGCCTGTACGACGACGCGGTCCTCGTGCTGAAGGGGCACGAGGGCCAGGACGAGTTGCGCCAGGCCTACCTGGACCATCTGGCGGCCCACCCGGACGGCATGTGGAAGGCCTGCCGGGCGGGCCATGTCACGGCGAGCGCTCTGGTGGTCGATCCCGGGCGCGGCCGGGTGCTGCTCACCCTGCACAGGAAGCTGCGGATGTGGCTGCAGATGGGCGGCCACTGCGAGCTGGGCGACCCGTCCCTGGAGGCGGCGGCGCTGCGCGAGGCGGCCGAGGAGTCAGGGGTCGCGGGGCTGACACTGCTGCCCGGCGGCCCGGTGCGCCTGGACCGGCACCCGATCCCGGCGCCCTGCCACTGGCACTACGACGTGCAGTACGCGGTCCTGGCACCGCCCGGCGCCGTGCAGGCGATCAGTGACGAGTCGCTCGACCTGCGCTGGTTCCCGTACGACGAGGTGGCCGACGTGGCCGACGAATCGGTCGTACGCCTGCTGGAGGCGACGCGCGCCAGGCTGTGACGGTGCAAGGGGTGGCCGTTTCTGCGGCCACCCCTCACCTGCCGGCTCAGCTCCAGACGTTCCCCTGATTCTGCCCGCGCGCCCCGTGCTGCCCCATGCCGAACTGGGCGGCGAGACCCTGCCCGATCACCGCGTTCTGCGGCGGCAGCAACTCGCTGGGCTGGACCAGCGCGAACCCGGAGCCCATGAAGCTCAGCTCCCAGCCCTCACCGGTGTTGCCGCGCCGGCGCCACACTCCGGAGGAATGCGTCTGGGCCTGCATCTGCACGCGCAGCCCGGTGGACCAGGCGACGATCGCGTCCGCGTCGCAGTTGACGTACCTGTCCGGAGTGACCTGCATCAGCAGCGGCGCGCCCGAGGTCATCAGGGCGACCTTGCCGCGCCCGGTGATGTTCAGCTGGTACTTCCCGGAGCCGGAGATGCCGTAGAGGCTGTCGACGGCGACGACCTCGCAGTGCAGCGAGGAGTCCATGGCGAGGACATAGGAGCTGTCGACGGTCAGCCCGTCCTGCTCGACGTCCATGATGTGCACGTGCTGGGCCAGGTTGGCGAGATACACCGTGCCCTGTCCGTGACAGCGCATCAGGTCCAGGCCCTCGCCGGTGTACGCACGCGCGCGTGCCTGGTTGTTGTTCTGGTACTCGGCGTCGAACTCCATCAGCCCCTGGTAGGCCACCATGGTGCCCTTGCGGGCGAGGATGTCGTCGTGGCCCTCCAGGGTGACGCGGAGCAGCTGCGCGTTCTGCAGGCTCCAGCGCTCCTGCGTCTGGAGGTCGTTGTGCGCGAAAAGCGGGCTCTGCATGACTTACTGACTCCCCCTCAGCCCCGGATCCGGAGACGGTCGGTGCTGTCCTCGCTGGGCTGGACGACGACGATGCCCTGGCCGGAGAACGCCATCTGGTAGGCCTCACCGCTGCCCCGGCCGATCAGCGACTGCGCCTTGAAGCTGCGCTTGCCCTTCACCTTCAGGTTCGGCGACCAGGCGACGAGCGCGTCCGGGTCGACGTACGTCTCGTCCTCGCCGCCGCCGCAGTCGACGACGATCGGCGTGCCCCGGGAGGTCAGCGCGACCCAGCCCTGCCCGGAGATCTTCGTGTTCCACAGGCCCTGCCCGGCGAACTTCGCGAGCCCCTTGACGCGTTCCACGCCCCAGCTGAGGTGGGCGTCGAAGGCGAGCAGGTTGGTGGCGTTGACGGAGATGCCGTCGCCGTTGAGGTTGATCACGACGACGTTGGCGCCGTAGTCGGCGAGGTAGAGCAGGCCGTCCCCGGTGCACTTCATCAGGGGCGCGCCCTCGCCGGTGATCCAGTCGCGGGCGATCTGGCGGACGGCCGGCGGGTTGGGCTCGTACTGGATGAAGCCTTCGTAGGCGACCATCGAGCCCACGCGCGCGAGGAGGTCGTTCCCGGTCTGCATGGCGACCTTCAGCATGTGGCTGCCGTGGTTCTCCATGCGGGCGGTGACGGGTGCGGGGGTGTAGCCCGCGAGCGGCTGGTTCATGACGGGCTCCCCTTAGACCTCGTACGGCTGGACGACGATGAAGTTGCCGGGCGCGCCCCGGAACTGCAGGTTGATGCTCTCGCCGGTGTCGCCGGGGTAGGCGTTGCGGCGCATGCGGACCTGGCTGGAGACGATCACCTGGGAGGCCGCCGACCAGGCGACGACGGCGTTGCAGTCGGCGAAGGTGGTCGGCGTGACCGGCAGGACCACGGGTGTGCCGTGGGTCTTGACGACGATCGTGCCGGTGCCCTGGAACTGCATGGTGAACAGCGCTCCGCCGGGGATGCCGTGGCCCTCGATGCGGCGGACCTCGTACTGCAGGCTCTCGTCGAAGGCGAGGACGTTCTCGGCGGAGACGCAGATCGCGTCGCCCTGCAGCTCGACGGGGTGCAGATGGGTGGCGTTCTCGGCGAGGAACACCTGGCCGTTGCCGGTGCAGCGCATCAGCTGCATCTCCTGGCCGGTGGCGTTGCCGACGATCCGCCCGGCGAATCCGGCGCCCTTGTAGCTGAAGTCGACCTTGCCCTGGTAGAGCACCATGCTGCCCTGCCGGGCCAGCACGGGCTGCCCGCCGATGCCGAGGTCGACACGGATGAGCTTCTTGTTCTGCTGCGTCCAGCGCTGCCCGGTCGGCGTCTCCTTGAACGCCTGGAGCGCGGCCGTCACACCGGCGCCGCCCTGCGGGGCGCCCTGCGGCACTCCGTAGCCGCCGGGCTGCCCGCCCGGGACCTGCCCGTAGCCCGGGGGCATGGGCGCGGCGGGCCGGCCGCCGTAGGAGGGCGGCTGGCCGTAGCCGGGGGGCATCGGCGCGGCCGGCTGACCGCCGTAGGACGGCTGCTGGGGCGGCCGGCCGTACGGCTGCTGCGGCTGTCCGTACGGCGCGGGAGCCGGGGCCGGCGGCGGGACGGTGCCGCCGGCGGGCGGGGCCAGGGGAGCGATGACCGTCGGCGCGGCGTGCACGTTCGGCGCCGGGGCCGGTGCCGGAGGCGGGGTGTGGCCCATCGGGGTCTGGCCGGGCGGCGTGAAGCCCTGCGGGGGTGTGGCTCCCGGCGGCGGCGCGAAGCCCTGTGCGGGAGTCGCTCCGGGCGGCGGGGCGAAACCCTGCGCGGCGGGCTGCGGCGCGGGGGCAGGCGCAGGGGCCGGGGCGGGCGGGGCGGCGAACGGGGGCGGGGTCGTGGTCTGGGCGGGCGGGGCGAAACCGGGGGCGGCAGCCGGCTGCGGCTGCTGCGGGGCGGCCGGCGCCTCCTCCTCCAGCACCTCGCCGCCGAAGTTCTTCAGCAGCGCTTCCAGTCCACCGTCGAAGCCCTGTCCGACAGCGGCGAACCGCCACACGTCCTTCAGGTAGATGTCGCCGAGCATCACGGCCCGCTCGGTGGAGAACTCCGCACCGCTGAAGGAGTACCGCGCGACCTCCTCACCGCCCGCAACGATGCGCAGGTAGCCCGGGGCGACGTGCGACATCTGCCCGGCGCCGTCGATGGTGGCCGTGAAGGACAGCTTGCGGATGTGCGACGGGATGCGGTCCAGGGTGACCCGGAACGACTCGGTGTCGCCCGCCTGGGCACCCAGCAGCTGGACGGACTCCTCCGGGGACTTCGGCTGGTTGAAGAAGACGAAGTAACGGTCGTCGGAGAGGCGCTCGTCGGCGTCCAGACCGAAGCAGCTGATGTCGAAGGTCAGCCCGGGGGCGGAGATCTGCACGCCTACGTACAGATCGGTGCCCGCCGTGAGGTCACTGATCCTGGCCTTGTGGCCGCGTTGGAATTCCCTGGCCATGCGTAACGACCGTCCCCCATCCCGAATGTGAGTGCGTCGCGCCAGGCTAACGGCAAAGTGCGACAACGCACGCAGCCGGTACAGACCCGGTACACAACCACGCCCGGAGGAGGACGGACGGCGCCCGGCTCACTCCCCCTGCGCCCCCGGCACATACGGCAGCCGTTCCGCGGCGACCACCCCTTCGAGGTAGCCGCGGGCCCGCTCGGTGCGCGGGTACGCCTCCAGCAGCCGCCAGAAGTCCGGACCGTGACCGGGGACCAGCAGATGGGCCAGCTCATGGCAGAGGACGTAGTCGACGACGTAGTCGGGCATCCCCTGCAGCCGGTGCGAGAGCCGGATGCTGCCCTCGGCCGGGGTGCACGAACCCCAGCGCGTGTTCTGGTTGGTGACCCAGCGTACGGAGGCGGGGCGCGCCCGGCCGTCGAAGTACTGGGCCGACAGCCGCTCGGCACGCTCGGCGAGCTCGGCGTCACCGAGCAGCCGCCGGCTCTCCTGGGCGGCGAGTTTGTCGAGCATGACGGTGATCCAGCGCTGTTCCTCCGCCTTCGACATCCGGGCGGGGATCAGTACGACGGTGCGATCGCCCTCGCGGTACGCGGAGACCGTCCGGCGGCGCCGGTTGCTCCTGCGGACCTCGATCGCGCTCGCCCCCGAGCCGCCGGGCGGCTGGCTCGTCGTGCTGCGCTGTGGCTTTCCGGCGCGGTGCAGTGGGTCGGCGGGCACGCCCCGACGTTACCCGCTGGGCGTGGCCGAAGTCCCGGCTCCGGAACGGTTCGATGCCGATCCCCCACCATGCGTTTGATTCCTATGATTCCTACGACTGATCCGTACATCCGGTTTGCGAGGCTCCGTACATCCGTTTTGCCACACCCTGCCCGGCCGTCTTGTATGAAGAACACCCCCAACCTGTGGATAACTCTCAGCGCCGGACCGACAGGCACGGCATGCTGGCAGGCGTCGGAGGAACATGACCGGTTCCACCGGCGACGAGATGTTCGGAACGCTTTCCACGGATACGGGGGCCAGTCATGCATCCGGTGATGAAGCCCGCGCTGCGGCGCGGCTGGCGTGATCGCGAGACCGTGCAGTTCGGGATGACCCCGGCACACGCGCTGACGCTGGGACCCATGGACCCGGCGACGCGCGACTTCCTGGATCTGCTCAACGGCACCCGCGGGCTGCCGCTGCTCCGCGAGGAGGGCCGCCGCATGCGGCTCCCGTCCGGCCATGTCGACACCCTGCTGGAACGGCTGACCCGCGCGGGCCTCGTCGACGACGCGCGCGGCGGCGGACTGGCCGCCGACGCACTGCGCGCGAAGACGGACGTCCTGCGGCGGCTGCGCCCCGACCTCGCCGCGCTGTCCCTGACCACGGCCGAGCCCGGCGGCGCGCTCGCCCGGCTCGCCGCCCG
>NZ_JBEPBF010000138.1:0-26203 GCF_040298985.1 Streptomyces sp. NPDC001093
CTCGCGCCCGCGCTCGCCTCCGCACCCCCGGCGTCCGCCACACTGCCCGCGTCCTCGCTCGCGCCGGCACCCGCCTCGGAAGGCGTCGGCGCCTGCGCCGTGCTGGGCGTCTCGTCCCCGCGGATCAGCGCCGCGGCCGTCTGCACATCGGCCACCCCGCGCAGCGCCGAGGTGAAGTCGGTGTTCATCAGCTGGCGGGCCAGTGAGGAGAGGATCGTGAGGTGGGCGTCGTCGGCGCCGGCCGGGGCCGCGATCAGGAAGATCAGGTCGGCCGGGCCGTCCGCGGCGCCGAAGTCGATGCCCGCGCCGCTGCGGCCGAAGGCGAGGGTCGGCTCGGTGACGTGGGAGCTGCGGCAGTGCGGGATGCCGATGCCGCCGTCGAGGCCGGTCGGCATCTGCGCCTCGCGCGCGGCCACGTCGGCGAGGAAGCCCTCCAGGTCGGTCACCCGGCCCTGGGCCACCATGCGCTCGGCGAGGGCACGCGCCGCCGCTTCCTTGGTGTCGGCGGACAGGTCGAGATCGACCAGGTCCGCGGTGATCATGTTGCTCATCGCGGGCTCCTATGCACGCGTATCGCCCGGGGAGAGGGGTGGGCGGAGGTGGGGACGGGGGTGCGGTGGGGGGATGAGGCGGGCCGGGTGGGCGCCTCCTGGGGTGCGGACGCGATGCAGGCGCCCAGCCGCCGGGTGCCGGTGTGGGGGCCGCGGAGCGCGTGGGCGTTCATGACGCCGGCTCCGTCAGTTCGCGGTCGAGCGGGATCTCCGCCGTGACGGTCACCGCCGACGGGTCCAGGTCGGCGGGGGTCGGCATGACGCTGCCGGGGAGCTGGACGGCGGCGGCGCCGTGGGCGACGGCGGAGGCGAGGGCCGCGGGGCCGCTGCCTCCGGCGATCAGGAAACCGGCGAGGGAGGAGTCGCCGGCGCCGACGTTGCTGCGGAGGGTGTCCACGGGCGCGGTGGCGAACCAGGCGCCCGCGTCCTCCACGAGGAGCTGCCCGTCGGCGCCCAGGCTCGCGAGCACGGCGCGCGCGCCCATGCCGCGCACCTCCTCGGCCGCCTTCAGCGCGTCACCCACGGTCGCCAGGGGGCGCCCGACGGCTTCCGCGAGCTCCTCGGCGTTCGGCTTCACCACGTCGGGCCGCGCGCGCAGCGCCTCCAGCAGCGCACGCCCCGAGGTGTCCAGCGCGATGCGCGCGCCCCCGGCGTGCGCCCGCGTGACGACATCGGCGTACCACGAGGGCGCGAGCCCCCGGGGCAGGCTGCCGCAGCACGCGATCCAGTCGGCGTCGCGGGACTGCGCGCGCACGGTGTCCAGGAGGAGCTCCTGTTCGGCCCCCGACAGCTCCGGACCCGGCGCGTTGATCTTCGTGAGCGCCCCGTCGGACTCCGCGAGCGCGATGTTCGAGCGGGTGGCTCCGGCGATCGGGACCGGCGCGACCTCGATGCCCTGCGCGTCGAGCAGGTCGGCGATGAGCGCCCCCGGCGCACCGCCCAGGGGCAGAACGGCGACCGTGCGCCGGCCGGCGGCCGCGACGGCGCGCGAGACGTTCACGCCCTTGCCGCCGGGGTCCATGCGCTCCGTCTCGGCACGGATGACCTCGCCGCGCTTCAGGGCCTGGACCTCGTAGGTGCGGTCGAGGGACGGGTTGGGGGTGACGGTGAGGATCATGCGCGCACCACTTCCGTGCCGCCGCGCTCGATGGCGGTGGCGTCTTCCAGGCTCAGGCCGTTGTCGGTGATCAGCAGGTCCACGTCGCTCAGGTCACCGAAGCGGGCGAAGTGCTCCTGGCCGTGCTTGGCGGAGTCGGCCAGCAGCACCACGCGCCGGGCGGCGGCGACCGCGGCCCGCTTGACCGCGGCCTCGGCGAGGTCCGGGGTGGTCAGGCCGTGCTCGGCGGAGAAGCCGTTCGCCGCCACGAACAGCACGTCGGCGCGGATCTCGCTGTACGCGCGGAGCGCCCAGGCGTCCACGGCAGCGCGCGTGCGGTGTCGCACGCGCCCCCCGACCAGGTGGAGCTGGATGCCCGGGTGGTCGGCGAGGCGGGCGGCGATGGGCAGGCTGTGCGTGACGACGGTCAGGGTGGCCTCGAGCGGGATCGCGGCGGCGACCCGGGCGACCGTCGTACCGGCGTCGAGGATCATGGTGCCCTCGGTCGGCAGTTCGGCGAGGGCGGCCTTGGCGATGCGGTCCTTCTCGTCGGCGGCGGTGGACTCGCGCTCGGTGAGGTCCGGTTCGAAGTCGAGGCGGCCGACCGGGATGGCACCACCGTGCACGCGGCGGACAAGGCCGGCGCGGTCGAGGGCCTTCAGATCGCGGCGAATCGTTTCCGCGGTGACCTGGAACTCCTCGGCGAGCGACAGCACGTCCACCCGGCCGCCGTCACGTGCGAGCCGGAGGATCTCCTGCTGCCGTTCCGGTGCGTACATGTCGTTGGCCTCCGTCTGGGTGTCCGTTCACTTCCGAGTGATGCCCGAACGTGTGGTTTCGACCTGAGGCTACGCCCGGATTTCCGGAAAGTAAACAGGTTCGGACTCCGATCGGGCGTGATCGGACTTCTCTGGGTGTCCGAACAACAGAAGGGCCCGGCACCCTGCCGGTGCCGGGCCGCTGTCGTGCCTGCTCAGGGCACCAGTTCCGGTTCCCGCTCGAGCGCGGGCAGGTCCGGTTCGGCCGCTTCCTCGTGAGGGGCCGGCCGCTTCGGGAGGGCGGACATCAGCAGGAAGATCGCGCCCATGATCCCGGCGACCCACCACAGCGCGTGCTGGAAGGCGTGCACGAAGGCCGGGCCGACCTGGGCCGGGGCGAGCCGGTCGCCGATCTCGCCGAAGAACACCACCGACACGAGCCCCAGGCCGAGCGCGTTGCCCATCTGCTGCACCGTGTTGATCAGCCCGGACGCGGACCCGGCGTGCTCGCGCGGCACCTCCGACAGCACCGCGTCGGTCAGCGGGGCGACGATCAGCCCCATCCCGGCGCCCATCACCACCAGCGGCAGGGCCATCTGCCAGGAGGCGATGGCGAGGCCGTACCGGTGGGCCTCCCACAGGTAGAGCAGTACGCCGGCGGCCATGACCAGCGCGCCCGCCTGGAGCACCTTCCGCCCGAACCTCGGGACCAGCTTCTGCACCGACATTCCGGCCGCCGTCGACACCGCGAGCGAGAACGGCACACCGGTCAGCCCGGCCCGCAGCGGGCTCCAGCCCAGGCCGATCTGCATGTACAGCGTCCAGACCAGGAAGAAGATGCCGAGCGCGACCCCGAAAACGGTCTGTACGGCGATGCCCGCGGCGAAGCTCTTCACCCGGAAGAGGGACAGTTCGACGAGCGGGGAACCGTCCCTGGCCGCCTTCCGTTTTTCGTACGACACCAGCGCCGCGAAGACGACGACCGCGCCGGCCATGCAGAGGTACCCCCACAGCGGCCAGCCCAGCTCGCGGCCGCGGGTGAGCGGATACAGCAGCATCAGCAGGCCCAGCGAGACCAGGGCGACACCGACGAGGTCCAGCTTCAGCGCCTTGGGGGCCTTCGATTCGGTGATGAAGCGGCGGCCCAGGATCCAGGCCAGGACGCCGACAGGGAGGTTGATGAGGAAGATGGGCCGCCATTCGAGCCCGGAGAGGTTCCACTCCGTCAGGAGCGCGCCGAGCAGCGGTCCGGAGACCGCGCCCAGGCCGACAACTGCGCCGAACAGGCCGAACACCTTGCCGCGTTCGTGGGCCGGGAAGGTGGCGTGCACGATCGACAGCACCTGCGGCACCATCATCGCCGCCATACCGCCCTGCAGGATGCGGGAGGCGACCAGCATCTCCGGGTTCGCGGCGAAGCCGCACAGGGCGGAGGCGAGGGTGAAGCCGCCGACACCGATCAGGAACAGCCGTTTGCGGCCGTGGATGTCGCCCAGACGTCCGCCGGTGATGAGAGCTGCGGCGAAGGCCAGGGCGTAGCCGGCCGTTATCCACTGGATCTGGCTGACCGACGCGTGGGCGCTCCGCTGGATGGACGGGATGGCGATGTTGACGATCGTCACGTCGACCAGGTCCATGAAGGCCGCGGTCATGACGATGGCCAGGGCCAGCCAGCGGGCTCGGTCGGGTGACGGCTCGGGGAGCACCGTGGGAGTTGCTGTCGTGGTCAGGCTGTCCGTCGTCCTGGGCTGGTCGCGCAGTTCCCCGCGCCGCTTGCCGGTGTTGCTGTCGTTCGGGGTCATGAGGGGAACGTAGAGCAGCAATAGGTCAGATCCAGTCCTAGTTGTGCGGCATTCTCGTCGGCATGACTACCGACACACCCGCCCGGCTGCTGCAGCTCCTCTCCCTGCTCCAGACCCCCCGCGAGTGGCCCGGCGGTGAGCTGGCCGAGCGGCTCAGGGTGTCGCGGCGTACCGTGCGGCGGGACATCGACCGGTTGCGCGAGCTGGGCTATCCCGTGCAGGCCAGCAAAGGGGCCGACGGCGGATATCGGCTGGTCGCCGGCAAGGCGCTGCCGCCGCTGGTGCTGGACGACGAGGAGGCGGTGGCGATCGCGGTGGGACTGCGGGCCGGTGCCGGGCATGCGGTGGAGGGCGTGGACGAGGCGTCCGTACGGGCCCTGGCCAAGCTGGAGCAGGTACTGCCGGCCCGGCTGCGCCACCGGGTGTCCACGCTCCAGGCCGCGACGACACCGCTGACCAGCGGGGACGGCCCGACCATCGCACCGGAGACGCTGACCGTGATGGCCTCGGCGGTGGCGGGGCACGAGCGGCTGCGGTTCGCCTACCGCGACAAGGACGGCAGCGAGTCACGGCGGCTGACCGAACCGCACCGGCTGGTGTCGACCGGGCGCCGGTGGTACCTCGTCGCCTACGACCTCGACCGCGCCGACTGGCGGACCTTCCGGGTGGACCGGGTGAGCGAGCCGTTCGCGACGGGAGTCCGCTTCGCACCGCGGGAGTTGCCGACCGGAAGCGCGGCGGAGTACCTGCGGCAGTCCATCCACCGGCGGCAGGAGACGTACGAGTTCGCGGTGCGGTTCGCCGCGCCGGCGGAGCAGGTCTCCGCGCGCCTGCCGGCATGGCTCGGGGTGCCGGAGGAGGACGGCGAGGGGGGTTGTGTGCTGCGGGGCACCTGCGGTGATCCGCTGGAGTGGCTGGCGGTGCGGCTGGCGATGGCGGGGTACGAGTTCACGGTAGGAGGGCCGAGTGAACTGATGGAGTGCATACGGGAGTTGGGTGGTCGGCTGAGTCGGGCCGGGGGCGGGTGAACTCGGGGAGGGTCGCCGAGGCCGGGCCCTTCGGGGACGGCCTAGCCCTCCCGGTCGCCCCACCCGAAGTCCCGCAGGGACGCGAGGTTGCGCAGCGCCAGGACCGCGGGGCCTTCCGGGCCGGTGGGCGGGGAGGAGGTGGCGGCCCAGGACTCCACGGCCACGCGGACGGCGGCGCCGGCGACGGCCGCGGCGAAGCGGAGGTCGGGGGTGACCGGTGCGGGGGATACGGGTCCCGGGGCAACACTGTCGCGCCCATCGCGGTGCCTCTCTCGCCCCTCGCGGCGCCCGTCCCGCCCCTCTCGCCCCTCTCGGCGCCCCTCTCGCTCATTGCTCTCAACTGCAGTTGATGCGATCCGGTTCGCGAGGATCTCGGCCAGGGTCTGCTCCGACGCCTGGCAGACCTCTGCCCAGACCTTGCGCAGGGCGGGACTGGCGTCGGCCAGGCGGATCAGGGTGCGGACCCACTCCCAGGACGCAGCAGAGACACCGACGCCCGGGGTGAGGGTGTGCTGTACGGCGTGCTCCAGGGCCTCGGGAACGCCGAGGTGGGCCGGGGCCGAGCGGACCGCTTCCGTCCAGCGCTGGGCGCCCGTCGCGTAGAGGGGGGCGACCGCTTCCTCCTTGGTGGCGAAGTAACGGTAGAAGGTGCGCGGTGCGATGCCGGCGGCCTGTGCGATGTCCTCGGCGCGGGTCGCCCGCAGGCCCTGGCGGACGAACAGGGCGGCCGCCGCCCGGGCGATCTCCGTCCGGGTCTCGGCCTTCCGGCGTTCGGTCAGCGAGACCGGCGCGGAGCTGGAAAGCGGCTGGTGGGGGCTGGTGCCGGGAGGGGTACCGCGGGTGGTGCCGGGGGTAGTGCCAGGGGTGGTGCTCACCCCGGCAGGCTATGCCCATGTGGCAGAATCTGCCATCCGACGGTCCACCCCGGGGTTCAGGTACGGGGTGGGCCGTCGTCCCAGGATGTCCGCCCCCCACCAGCCCGCCGCCCTTGCGGACTTGAGTCTCCCGCGAGGGGAGACCGGAAGGTGGGCTCATGCACGGCGGCATCTCGTACTCGATCGGTGAGCTGGCCCGGCGTACCGGGCTGTCGGTCAAGACCATCCGCTTCTATTCGGATCAGGGTCTCGTGGTGCCGGCGAGCCGTACCCCGGCCGGTTACCGCCGCTACGGCCCCGAGGCGGTCCCCCGGCTGGCGCTCGTACGGACGCTGCGCGAACTCGGCCTCGGCCTGGAGGTGATCCGGCGGATCGTGGACCGGCCGCTCTCCCTCGGCCGGGTCGCGGCGGAGCAGGCTGCCGCGCTGGACGTGCAGATCAGTGTGCTGCGCCTGCGCCGGGCGGTGCTGTCCGCCGTGGCGGCCAGGCGTGACCCGACCTTCGAGGAGATGGAGCTCATGCACCGGTTGGCGACCCTGTCCGAAGCGGAACGGCGACGCCTGGTCGACGGTTTCCTCGACGCCGTCTTCGAGGCACCCCGGCCCGCCTCGCCCGACGCACTCCAGTCCGCCCGCGCCGACGCACCCCGCCCCTCCCTGGCCGACGCACCCCAGCCCTCCCCGGCCGAGGCCGGGCTTCGGCGTTCTCTCACCCCCGAGTTGCCCGACAACCCGACCGAGGAGCAGGTGGCGGCGTGGGTGGAGCTGGCCGAGCTGTCGCTCGACGACGGGTTCCGTGGAGCCGTACGACGCCTGGTCCAGGAGCAGGCCAGGAACGGGCGCGGGGCCGGGGGTGGCGTCGGCATGCCGCCCGCGCCGGATGTCGTCGCTGTGGCCCGGGATGTCGTGGACACGGCCCTGGCGTCCGGCATCAGGCCCGAAGCGCCGGAAGCGGATCCCGTGGTCGCGGCCCTCGTCACCCGGTGCGCCCGTGCCTGCGGGCACGTCGGCCACGCCGCGCTGCACGAATGGCTGCTCCAACGCCTCGAAGCCGCGCGCGAACCCCGTAGGGACAACTATCTCCGCCTGCTGGCCCTCGTCAACGGCTGGCCGGCTCCCCAGCCGGTGACTCCGGTGATCGACTGGGCGGCCGCGGCGCTGCGCGCTCGAGCGGTGGCCTGATGTCAACGTCCGGACAGGAATGGCCCGTTGAGGAGCACGGCCCGACGGGCTCTCAGCTCGCTTGAGAACAGGCGGATACGGACGCAGGCACACCCGGACACAGAGGAAGCCGGGCCCCGGCACCCGGGGGGGATAGGTGCCGAAGCCCGGCTGGGAAGGTCCCGGCGCCGGGGGGGATGTGCGTCGGGACCTGGCTGTGTGGCTCGGGTCGTGCGGGTGGGGCGCGTGGGGTCGGCCCGTCCGTGCGGTGCGTGGGGAGTGCGGTTCCGGGGCCTGGCTGCTGTGGGGCCCGGAAGGGTTGTTCCCGCGGGCCCGGGAGTTGAAGCGATGGGACCGCGCCATGTTTGCGCCGTCCTCCGCCACCGGCGTGCGCTCCCCCCAGGCACCATACGCCCACAGGAACCACAGGTTTCCGACCGCCGCGCCGCGGCACCCCGCCCCCGCGTCACCCGACAGGCACCGCCTCACAGCACCCACGGCACCGGCACCGGGCCGCGCGGGGACCGGCACCGGCACCGGCGTGCCGTAACTCCCTTACGCCGCCGCGTCGAAGCCGGTCTGGCGGGCCAGCTTCTTCAGTTCGAGCAGTGCGTGCTTCTCGATCTGGCGGATGCGTTCGCGCGTCAGACCGTGCTCCTTGCCGACCTCGGTCAGGGTGCGCTCGCGGCCGTCCTCGATGCCGTACCGCATCTTGATGATGGAGGCGGTGCGCTGGTCCAGGCGGCCGATCAGGTCGTCCAGTTCCTCGCTGCGGAGCAGGGTGAGGACCGACTGCTCGGGCGAGATCGCGGACGTGTCCTCCAGCAGGTCGCCGAACTGGGTCTCGCCCTCGTCGTCCACCGACATGTTCAGCGAGACCGGGTCGCGGGCCCAGTCGAGGACGTCGATGACGCGCTCCGGGCTGGCGCCCAGCTCCGCGGCGATCTCCGCGGGCTCCGGGTCGCGGCCGTGCTCACGGTTGAACTCGCGCTGCACGCGGCGGATACGGCCCAGCTCCTCAACCAGGTGGACGGGGAGCCGGATGGTGCGGGACTGGTCGGCGATGGACCGGGTGATGGCCTGTCGGATCCACCAGGTGGCGTACGTCGAGAACTTGAAGCCCTTGCGGTAGTCGAACTTCTCGACCGCGCGCACCAGGCCGGCGTTGCCCTCCTGGATCAGGTCGAGCAGGGGCAGGCCGCTGCGCGGGTAGCGCCGGGCCACCGCCACGACCAGGCGGAGGTTGGAACGGATGAAGATGTCCTTCGCCCGCTCACCGGCGGCCACCAGCGCTTCCAGTTCCTCGCGGGAGGCGTCCGCGGCGGACTCCTCCTCACCGTCGAGGATCTGCTGCGCGAAGACACCCGCCTCGATGGTCTGGGACAGCTCGACCTCCTTGGCGGCGTCGAGCAGCGGCGTACGCGCGATCTCGTCGAGGTACATGCCGACCAGGTCGCGGTCCGCGATCTCGCCGCCATGGGCGCGAACACTGCTTGCCGAGTCGACCGTCTCGCCGGTGGCGGACTGACGACGGGCGACGGCACGGGTTGCCATGCGTGCTCCCTTGCGATGGTGGGCTGGCGGGTGGTCCTGCTGAACGCTCGGCATCGGGGGGAGTGTCTCTGGCGACTCTCTCCGAGTGCCCTGCATCCGTGGGAAACAACGACTGGAATCCGGACAGAATTCCCAACCCGCCCCCCAATTTTTCTGATCATGCAGTACCCTGTCCGCCACGCGGGGAGGCGGGATGCCGACGGAACGTACAGAAGTGCAGGTCAGGCCGGGAGTCGAGGGGGATCTCGATTCCCTCACGGCGATCTACAACCACTACGTACGTGAGACGGCCATCACTTTCGATACCGCGATCTTCACTCCGGAGGAGCGCCGCCCTTGGCTGCTCTCCCACCCGGAAGACGGCCCGTACCGCCTGTTGGTTGCCACGGACGCGGAGTCACAGGAGATTCTGGGGTACGCCACATCCAGCCCTTACCGGCCGAAGGCCGCGTACGTCACATCCGTGGAGGTCTCGGTCTACGTCTCCCCGGACGCCGGCCGTCGCGGAATCGGGTCGCTTCTCTACGACGCCCTGTTCAAGGCCCTGGCCGACGAGGACGTGCACCGCGCCTACGCCGGGATCGCCCAGCCCAACGAGGCTTCCGAGCGGCTGCACGCCCGCTTCGGCTTCCGGTATGTCGGCACGTACCGCGAGGTCGGCCGCAAGTTCGGCCGCTACTGGGACGTGGCCTGGTACGAGAAGGAGCTGTAGCCCGGCGAAAGAGCTGCGGCCCGGCCCCCGCGAAAGGGGCCGTCGCTCACCCGAACTGCACGGACCGCTTCGCCATTCCCATCCAGAACCCGTCGATCACCGACTTCTGCGCGTCCAGTTCGCCCCCGGCCTCCGCCGCGCCCATGGTGACGAAGAGCGGGGCGAAGTGTTCGGTGCGCGGGTGGGCGTAGCGGCCGGCCGGGGCCTTGTCCAGGAAGTCCAGCAGGGCGTCCCAGTCGCGGGCCTGGAGGGCGCGGCGGCCCCAGTCGTCGAACTCGGAGGACCAGCTGGGCACGCCGTGGCCCGCGTACCGCAGGGCGGCGAGGTTGTGGGTGAAGAAGCCGGAGCCGACGATCAGCACACCTTCGTCGCGCAGCGGCGCGAGCCTGCGGCCGATGTCCATCAGGCGCACCGGGTCCAGCGTGGGCATGGATATCTGCAGGACGGGGATGTCGGCGGCGGGGAACATCTCGACGAGGGGGACGTAGGCGCCGTGGTCGAGGCCGCGGTCGGGGATGTCCTGGACGGGGGTGCCGGGGGCGCGCAGCAGCTTGCGGACGGACTCGGCGAGCCCGGGGGCGCCGGGGGCGGCGTACCGGACCCGGTAGTAGTGCTCGGGGAAGCCCCAGAAGTCGTGGACGAGCGGGACGGTCTCGACCGCACCCAGCGCGAGCGGGGCCTCCTCCCAGTGGGCGGAGACCATCAGGATCGCCTGCGGCCGGGGCAGGTCCGCGGACCAGGCGGCGAGCTGGCCGGGCCAGACGGGGTCGTCGGCGAGCGGCGGGGCGCCATGACTGAGGTACAGGGCGGGCATGCGCTCCGGGCTACTGGTGGACATGGCGGCGGCTCCGATGGACTGCTTTGCTTTAACTCTCAAGTTCTATGGCCACCGTACGCCCGACTTGTTCAAGTTTCAAGGAGCTGCCTCGTACAGTGGGACACATGAACACGGCATCCGACTCCGCCGCACAGCCCCGCTGGCTCACCGACGAGGAACAGCGCGTCTGGCGGGCCTACCTGCACGCCACCACCCTGCTGGAGGACCACCTCGACCGGCAGCTGCAGCGCGACGCGGGCATGCCGCACATCTACTACGGCCTGCTCGTCGGCCTCGCGGAGGCCCCGCGCCGCCGGCTGCGGATGACCGAGCTGGCGATGCAGGCGAAGATCACGCGCTCCCGGCTGTCGCACGCGATCGCACGGCTGGAGAAGAACGGCTGGGTCCGCCGCGAGGACTGCCCCTCCGACAAGCGCGGCCAGTTCGCGGTGCTCACCGACGAGGGCGCCGAGGTGCTGGCGCGCACCGCGCCCGGCCATGTGGCGGCGGTACGGCAGGCGCTGTTCGAGCGGCTCAGCCCTGAACAGCAGAAGACCCTCGGCGCGATCATGGAGATCGTCGCCGAGGGCCTCCAGCCCGATGAAGCGGGTGCGGACCTGCCCTGGCTCCGCTAGATCAGCGCACGGCCACGCGCCGTACGGCCGGTCAGTGGGCCACCACCGGCACCGCCACCTCGTCCTCGACACCCTCGCCGGAGATCACCTCGGTGGTACCGGGGCGGCCGGCGTTGACGAAGGTGAAAGCGATCAGGGCGGCGAGTCCGAGGATGCCGACGGCGAACCAGATCGCCGAGGTGTAGCCGTGCACCATGCCCTGGAGCCCGACCAGCTGCTGCTGCGGCTTGGTGGCCGCACCGGCGATGTGGTCCTTGATGTACGACGTCTTCGCCGACGCGGCGATGGTGTTCAGCAGGGCGGTGCCGATCGCGCCGCCCACCTGCTGCGAGGTGTTGACCATCGCGGAGGCCACACCGGCGTCCCGGGGCTCGACGCCCTGGGTGGCCAGGGACATCGCCGGCATGAACGCCGTACCCATGCCGAGGCCCAGCAGCAGCATCGCGGGCAGCAGCAGCATGCCGTACGAGGAGTCGATCTTCAGCTGGGTCAGCAGCAGCATGCCGACGCCGGCGACCAGGAAGCCGGGGCCCATCAGCAGCCGGGGCGCGATCCGGGTCATCAGGCGGGTGCCGATCTGGGTGGACCCCGTGATCATGCCCGCGATCATCGGCAGGAAGGCGAAGCCGGTCTTGACCGGCGAGTAGCCCTTCACGACCTGCAGGTAGTAGGTCAGGAAGAGGAACAGGCCGAACATGCCGATGATGGCGAGACCGAGGGAGAGGTAGATGCCGCCCCGGTTGCGGTTGCTGACCACGCGCAGCGGCAGCAGCGGCGCCTTGACCCGGGACTCGACGGCCACGAACGCGAGCAGCAGCACCGCGGCCGCGATGAACATGGACACGGTCACCGCGTCGCCCCAGCCGTCGGACTCGGCACGGGTGAAGCCGTACACGAGCGCGACCAGGCCGAGCGTGGACAGCAGGACGCCCGGGATGTCGAGCGGGTTGCGGTTGCGGCCGCCCTCGGGCTCACGGATGACGAAGTAGGCGCCGGCCGCGGCGACGATGGCGAACGGGATGTTCACGAAGAAGGTCCAGCGCCAGTTCAGGTACTCGGTGAGGAAACCGCCGAGGATCAGGCCCACGGCACCGCCGCCGCCCGCGATGGCGCCGTAGATGCCGAACGCCTTGGCGCGTTCCCTGGCGTCGGTGAACATCACGGCGAGAAGCGACAGCGCGGCCGGGGCGAGCAGGGCGCCGAAGACACCCTGGAGGGCGCGGGCGCCGAACATCATCGCGCCGGAGGTGGCGGCACCGCCGAGCGCGGACGCGGCGGCGAAGCCGGCCAGACCGGTGACGAAGGCGCGCTTGCGGCCCCACAGGTCGGCGATCCGGCCGCCGAAGAGCAGCAGACCGCCGAAGGCGAGCGCGTAGGCCGTGACGACCCACTGCCGGTTGCCATCGGATATGCCGAGGTCACTCTGGGCGGAGGGCAGGGCGATGTTCACGATGGTGGCGTCGAGGACGACCATCAGCTGGGCGAGCGCGATGAAGACGAGCGCCTTCCAGCGGTTGGCGTCGCCGGCACGTGCGGCGAAGCCGGTCGGCGCGGTGGCGCCGGGAGCCTTGCGGGCTGTTTCGGACATGGGGGTACCCACTTCGGGACTTCGTGACGGAAAACTGGCGGAGGTGACGGAAAAGTGACGAAAAACTGGCGTAAAGGCGACGGAGAAGGTGGCGGAGAAGACGACGGAGAAGGTGGCGGAGAAGATGACGGACAAGTGCAGGAGAACGGCTGTGCCGTACGCAGCCGCAGGAATGGACCGGGATCGGGAGCCGAACTAATCGGTCAGCACTCGCGCAGCTCCTTCATGGTCATGGCCGTGCCCGGCAGGGCGGAGCGGGCGGGCGCCCGCAGGCCGTCGAGGAACACCTGAAGGTGGCGGTGGACGAAACGGTCGCCGCGCAGGCAGTCCGTGCCGGCCGGAGGCCGGCTCAGCTGGGCCACGACGATCATCAGGTCGCCGACGCCGACGTCGGGCCGGAGCTGTCCGGCCGCCTTGGCCCGGCCCATGACCTCCTCGATGAGCTGCTCGACGCGCTCACGGGAGGCCACCAGGTCGCGGTGGTGCTGGTCGAACGTGCTGGAGATCATCGGGCACAGCGCGCTGATCCGCTCGTCGGCGGCGGCGTGCACGAAGTGCTCCAGCGCGGCGAAGGCGTCCCCGGTCTCCGCAAGGGCCACCTCGGCCGCCTCGGCCGTACGGTCCATGACGGAGCAGACGACCTCGCGGACGAGGGCCTCGCGGTCGGGGAAGTTGCGGTACACCGTGGCGTTGCCGACGCCGGCCCGGCGGGCGATCTCGTCGAGCGGCACGTCCGGGCCGTGCTCGACGAACATCTCGCGGGCGGCGGTGACGATCCGCTCCCGGTTGCGCAGGGCGTCGGCACGGGGCCGGGGCACCTTGCGCGCTACGGGGGTGGTCGCGGTCGGCACGGTGGACTCCTCGGGGTGTTCGGGTCGGGGCCGTTCGGCTCGGGGCCGTTCGGGGGCGATCCGGGGAAGCAGTCCCCGTTTCGCTCGGACACAGGACTAAACGGGGAGAGGTTCCCCGGTTATTTCCCGACCACGAAAAGAACCTCTGTGACCTGAGACACACTCATCTCCCGCCGGGATTCACCCTTGTGCGGACCGGCATTCCCACGATCGGTCTCCCCCAGCGCGCGCCCCGCACCCCACCGGCACAGGGTGAGCGCAAGGGTGCAGCCGGAGACTGGCGGCTGCCGTGGAGCGAAGGGTCCATGCATGCAGCCGCAGCCGCCCCGCCGCATACCCCTTCCCCAGGAACACCCCGCAACGGAAGCACCTCCCCGCGGACGCCACGCCACCGGAGCGCTCCAGGGGCGCTCCGCCCGCGCAGACCGGCCGCGCGCGCGCCGGTCGCGCGCAGGCCGTTCGAGCGCCGGCCGGTCCCGCGTACGCCGTCGCATACGCCCGCGCCGGGCGGCCGCTCTCGCCGCGGTGACCGCGCTGACCCTGGCGGTCGGCACCTCGGCCGGGACCGGACGCCTGTCGGCGCCCACCACCGCCGGGCCCGTCGGCACGGCCCGCTCCGCCCTCGTCCCCTGCGCGGTCCAGGGCAGTGTCGAGGTCCAGATGACCGAGGGCATCCCCACCCCGCACGGCTACGCCCGCTCCACGGGCACGCTCCACGCCCTGACCCTGATGGTCGACTTCTCCGACGCCCCCGGGCAGGGCAGCGCCATGGACCGCTTCCACGAGTTCTTCCCGCAGACCCAGGACTGGTTCCGCACCGCGTCGTACGGCCGCCTCGACTACCGGCCGGAGACTCCGATCACCACGTGGCTGCGGATGCCCAAGCCCTTCAAGGAGTACGGCATAGAGCGCGGCGCGCCCTTCGACCCCGGCTACCGGCAGCTGGTGCAGGACATCGCGGCCGCCGCCGACCCGGTGGTGGACTTCCGCGCGTACGACATCCTCAACGTCCTGATCACCCCCAACGCCGGCCCCTCCGCCCTGGACACGGTCCTGTCCGTGACCTTCGCCGGCAACGGTGACGCCCCGGTCGCCGACGGCGTCCCCATCGCCAACGCCTCCTTCATCTACTCCCGGCAGGACGACGGCTCCGGCTCCCTCGCCCACACCGGCTACCGGGTGCTGCCGCACGAGAACGGCCACACCTTCGGCCTGCCCGACCTGTACACGCAGGAGGGCGGGGGCGCGGTGGGGCACTGGGACATCATGAGCGAGGACTGGGGGGCCAACAACGATCTGCTCGGCTGGCACAAGTGGAAACTGGGCTGGCTGGACGGCTCACAGGTGGGCTGCGTGGCGGCGCGGGGCAGCGTGGAGTACGACCTGACACCGCTGTACAAGCCGGGCGGCGGGAAGCTGGTCCTGGTCCCCGTCGACGCGCGCAGCTCGTACGTCCTGGAGGTGCGGGCGCAGGGCGGCAACGACGAGGTGGTGTGCCGGCCGGGTGTGCTGATCTACAAGGTGGACGGCGCGATCGACACCGGACGCGGACCGGTCACGGTCTACGACAGCCACCGGGGCAGCGGCGGCTGCACCCGCAGCCCCAACGTCCACGCGGAACTCTCCGACGCCCCCTTCTCCCCCGGCGAGACCTTCAAGGACCCCGGCCACGGCATCACCGTCCAGGTGGTCGGCAGGGACGAGAACGGGAACCACCGGGTGCGGGTGACACGGAAGTAGGGGCGTCGGGCGGCTCCCCGGGCACTGTTCGGGAAACGGGCGCCGGGCGGCGGTCTACCGTAGGCGTGCCCGTATGCCGTACCGGAGAGCCGATGCCCGCGCCGATGCCCGCGAAGACCGCACTGGAAGCCGACGCCGCCCGTGGCGAAGCGGGGCCGCCGGACGAGGCGGTCGGTCCGTTGGTGCGCGGGGTCGGGGTGCTGCGGCGGCTGACCGAGGCGGGCGGCACGCTGAGCCCGAGCGCGCTGGAGCGGGCCACCGGTCTCGCCCGCGCCACGGTCGACCGCATCACCGCGACCCTTTCCCGCATGGACTACGTCCGCCTGGACGGCCGGGACGTCGTACTGGCTCCCCGCGTGATGGAACTGGGCAACGCCTACCTGGCCGCCCTGCGGCTACCCGCGCTGCTCGGCGCCCACGCCGACGCCCTGGCCGACGAGCTGGACGAGTCGGTGTCGCTCGCGGTCGCCGACCTCGACGGCATCCGCTTCATCCACCAGGCCACCCGCCGCCGCGCGATGTCCGTCAGCTTCCGCATCGGCGACCTGCTCCCGGCCGAACGCACCGCGCCCGGCCCGCTGTTCGCGGCCGAGTGGACCGAGCCGGACTGGACCCGCTGGCGCGCCCGCCGCGCGGCGGACCCGACGGACACGACGTTCCCCGCCGTACCACCCCTCCACCCGCCCGCGGACGCCTCCGCTTTCCCGGCACGGGTGGAGCGGGCGCGCCGGGACGGCTGGGCGGTGGACGACCAGCTGATCGAACCGGGCCTGGTCGCGGTCTCCGTGCCGGTACGGCACCCGGACACCGGCCGCGTGGCCTGCGTGGCGAGCGTGGTCAGCCACACCAGCCGCCACTCGGCGACCGACCTGCGCACCACTCTCCTCCCCCGCCTTCGTACGGCGGTGACGGCGATGGAGTCCGCCCTGCGCACGGCACCGCCGCCCGAGCCGGGACCACCCCCCGCGGGCCTCGCGACCTGGACGACGGCGTCCAAGCACCAGCTGGGCCGGGACTTCGTGGAGTCCCTGGCGCGCGGCCTGAGCGTGCCGGCCGCCTTCGGCGAGGGCCGCTCGGCGCTGTCCCTGAGCGAGGTGGCACGCGCAACCGGCCTGGCCCGGGCCACGGCCCGCCGCGCGCTGCTCACCCACGAACACCTGGGCCTGGTGCGTGCGCACCCCGACCGCACCTTCGCCCTCACCCCCCGCGTCCTCGACCTCGGCTTCCCGCCCCTGTCCCGCACCACACTCCCCCGCCTGGCCGAACCTCACCTCCGCCGGCTCGCGGACCGGTTGCACGAGCCGACGGCGCTGGCGGTGCTGACGCCCGGCGGCACGGAGATCCAGTACACGGCCGGGGCGAGCGCGAGCCGCGTCCTCACGGTCCACATCACGGTCGGGGCCCGCCTGCCCGCCGCCGAGACCTCCCTCGGCCGCGTCCTCCTGGCGGACACCACGGCCCCCCTCCCCCCGGCCCTCGCCGAGGTCCGCGCCCAGGGGCACGCCCTGGTCGACGAGGAACTGGAGTCGGGCCTGCGATCCATCGCCGTACCGGTACGGGACCGGACCGGCCGTGCGGTGGCCGCCGTCGACGTCGCCACCCACGCGGCCCGCCGCACCCTCGAGGCCTGCGTCCACGAGGTCCTCCCCGCCCTGCGCACCACCGCCGACCACATCGAGTCAGACCTCCACACAGTCTCCCGCTTCACCCACATCCCCACGTCCTGACCCCCCCACCTCCCCAGCCCGCCGTACGGCACCGCCCCACCCGCTACACTGTCGGCGGTGGCTCCGTCACCACCGATCGCAATGCCTTCGTAGCTCAGGGGATAGAGCACCGCTCTCCTAAAGCGGGTGTCGCAGGTTCGAATCCTGCCGGGGGCACAGAGAGAAGGGCCAGCTCAGGAGGGATCCCCTCCCAGGCTGGCCCTTCGGCGTTTCAGGGGTCGTGCCACAGACGTGCCACTACGGGCCCGCAGGGTCCTTCTCGGAGGGCTCGGAGGTCACTCCCCCACCGCCCCGGATCATGGCACCGAGCCGGTTGGCGATGGCCCGATCACGGTCGCTGGTCATGTGCTGATAGATCAGCGCGGCGCGCGAGCTGCTGTGGCCCATGCGGGTCATCAACTCTCGGGTACTGGCCCCGGCCGTGGAGGCCAGCGTATTGCCCGTGTGCCGAAGGTCGTGGAAGTGCAGCTCCGCCGTGATGCCGGCCGCATTCCGTGCCTTGACCCAGTCGTCCCGGAAGTTGCTCCGCCGCAGTTGCCCACCTTGGGGACCGACGAAGACGTGACCGTCGCGGCCGGGCGCAGCGAAGTGCTCCAGGTGGTGCGTGACCGCGTCGAGCAGCTCGGCCGGAAAGGAGACAGAGCGCACCCCTGCCGCGGACTTCGGCGCCTTGTCGAAGAGCCGGCCGTCCTGCAGCTCGGCCTGAGCCCGGCGCACGGTGACGGTCAGCCCCTCCAGGTCGATGTCCCGGCGCCGCAGGGCCGCCAGCTCCCCGAACCGCAGAGTGGTGAAGGCCGCCAGGAGCACGAGCAACCGGTAGCGGGGCACGATGGAGTCGGCGACGGCGAAGACCTCCGCGACCGTGAGGACCGGACGCTCAGGCACGTCGTAGCGGTCAGCGCCCTTGATACGGCACGGGTTGCGCCGGATCAGCTCGTCGTCCACGGCCGTGTTCATCAGGGCACGCAGCAACTGATACGCCTTGACGACCGACGGCTCACCGACGCCGGCCGCGAGGAGCTTGCCGCGCCAGCTGCGCACCCGAGCCGTCGACACGTCCGCCACGCTCCCGGCCCCGAACGTGGGCAGGATGTGCAACCGGATCACCGACTCGTTGCGCTCGCGCGTGCGATCGGCCAGCTTCCGGTCTCGCAGCCAAGCAACGGCGTACTCCTCGAAGTTCACTGCCCCGGCGTCCGGGTCCGACCAGTGCCCACGGACGATGTCGGACTCGATGTGTGTGAGCGCCGCTTGCGCGTCGGTCTTGGTCGGGTACGTCTTCTCGGCCGGGCGCAGTTGGCCCGTCTCGGGATCGCGGTACCGAACCTGCCAGCGGCCAGAGGGGAGCTGCCGGACCGACCCGAAGCTTCTACGCCTCCCCTGCTTGTTGGCCATCAGGCAACCCTCCGCAGCGAGCCGCGCCGGTGACCGATCGGCTGAACCGTGTGGGCGTCGATGAACGCGCTCAGCGAGCTTTCCGGGATGCGAACGTGCCGACCGACCTTGACGAACGTGATGCGCCGCTCGGCAATCAGGCGGCGCGGGAACCGTTCCGTGGTCCCAAGGAGTTCGGCCACCTGCGCCACGGTGAGGTAGCGGTCAGCCATGGGTGGGTTCTCCTTCCGTTCCGGGGGCGGGTTCGAGGGATGCGGCGAGCCAGGCTTCGGTGTCGGACAGGCCGGTGCCGGCGAAGACCCAGTGAGCGAGGACGTACGTCGTATCGGCCGGGCGTTCGTCGGTTGCTGCCTGGGCGCGGCGCCATTCGGCGCGGGCGTCGCGGAGTGCGCCGAGGGTGGTGGAGTAGCGGCGGGACTTGGTGGAGAAGTGGCCGCGGAATCCGAGCATGTGGGCCCAGGCGCGCAGGCGGAGGTGTTCGAGGTCCTTGCGTGCGCCGAGGGTCCAAGCGGTTCGGATGAGGCGGCGGGCATGGTCGCTGATGTCGAACTGGGCGAGTTCGGCGGCGAACTTGAGCGGGCGGTCGAGGGCGCCGCTCGCGGTCTCAGCACCCTTGGTGGCGTACTTGGCGATGTACGCAGCTACGGCACGCTCGGTCAGCTCCTGGCCGTCGTTGAAGTCAGCGGAGCGGATGGTGCGGACGTCGAGTTGGCGGCCGAAGGCAAAGGTATGGGTGCGGCCCTCGATCACCGGACCGTCAACACGGACGCTGGCGGCTGCTTCCTCGATGGCGTCAGTGAGCAAGTCAGCGGTGGCCCAGGCCGGGGGCGGAGTCTCTCCACCGCCGGGGCCGTCGATGCGGATCACGGCGTGGAAGTGGACGGCGCCACGCTTCTGGTACTCAGCGACCTTCGCGAAGGAGACGCGGGCGTGTTCGCGGAACCGGCGCTGTGACAGTCCCGCGCGCTTGGCGACCTCACGGCGCAGGTAGATGGAGAAACGGCGCCAGAGCTGCCCAGCGTGCACGTTCCACAGGACGGCTGCCTCGTAGTCGTACGTGTCGGGGTCGAGCGGGGTGCCAAGGGCGTCGTCGTCCTGGTCGTGGTGAGTGCCGCAGCGGCACCGGCGGCCATCGGTACGGCGGTTGTGGACCGGGCCGAAGCCGGGGGCGGTGAAGGTGGCGAAGACGCGGGGATGGGCGGCGACGCGTTCCGGGGTGCCCTTGCCGCCGCGCAGTCCGGCGGTGATCAGGTGGAAGGTGTCACGGCGGTAGACCTCGGCGCAGGCAGGGCAGCGGGTGGTACGGCGGTTGTTGCAGCGGACGAGGAGTTGGCCGGCCGGGAGGGCGGTCGAGTCGAGATGCCGGAGGACACGGCCGATCTCACCGGTGGTGGTGTCGACGTCGTGCTCGGTGCGGTGGCCGTCCAGCCGGATGGGGTGGGTGCAGCCGCCGAGCCCGGAGAGCTGCCGGAGGATACCCGGCAGGGTCCCGTCAGCGGCGAGGTTGCTGAGTTCCGGGAGCGGGGGCGGGGTGGTGCGGGCGAAGATGGCGGTCTCCTTCTGACTGGCGTTGTCGGGAGGAATGGGCCGCCGGGGCGGCGGATGCTTGGCCGTGTCGCGCCGCCCCGGAGGTCAAGGCGCGTCAGCGCCGGTTGTGCTCGCGGAGGAGCGAGCGCAGGACCACGGCGGCGATGGCCACCGAGATGGCCGTGACAGCGACGGCGGCCAGGAGCGCGGTGAGGACCACACCGCCGACGAGCACAGCCGCGACCGTCTTCTGATCGATGGAAAGCGACGGGCGGGAGCGCTGGAGGGGCGTCGGGTCCGTCGGACTGTGGGTGTGGGCGGGCTGAGGGGTGGGGTTGTCCGGGTACTTGGGCAGGAACACGTCGGGCTCTCCTTATCTACTCGTCTAGTCATGTCTGTCGTTTATGACGCCCACGCCGGAGCGTGTGCCGGACTCGATGCCGGGGGCGAGGAAGGTGTGCGATAGCCAGAAGCCGAACAGGGCGATGAGGACGACGATCCACGGCCGGACGCCGAGGAACTTGACCGCTCCCCAGACGAAGAAGCCGAGGACGAGCACGAGCGGCAGGCTGACGGTCACGGTTGGCCTTGGTCCTTTCAGCGGACGGGGCAGCGGTGGGTACGGGCAGCCAGTTCGGCGGCGGCGCGGCTGTCGTAGTCGGCGGAGAAGCCGCAGCGCGAAGCCGTGCAGGCGGCGGTGTGCTTCTCGCGGCCGCGCTGGTCGTAGGAGGTGCCGACCTGGACGGGGCCGATGCGGGTGACGTCACGGAAGTTGCGGTTGGCGGCCATGGGTGTCCTTTCAGAGGTGGGCGGCGATGGCTTCGGCCATGGGAGCCGGGACGCCGAGGCGGGCGCGGAGGGTCGGTGTGTCGATCGCGGCGCCGGTACGGGCGTGGTGCTCGGCGGCGACCTTTCGGGCGTGGTCGACCAGGGCGGACGGGACCGGCACAGGCGGAGACTCTGGCGGTGCTTCGATGGCGGGTTGGTCGGAGGGTTCGGGCATGGTTTCGGGCTCGTCCTCCTGGTCGTCAACGTCGGCGTGCTTCTCTGCCGCCGAGTGGGCGAGGAGGGTCCCGCCGAGAAAGGCGATGGCGGGCCAGCCAGCGACGAGGATGCGCAGCCAGGCGGGGACGTTGCCGAGGTCGAGGAGGCCGGCGGTGGCGACGTTGGCGCCGAGGGATGCCGTGAGCGCGATGACGAACCAGCACCAGGCCGCCGCTTTGGTCGTGCCCGAGCGCAGACGGCGCCAGGCGGCGACAAGCAAGAGGTCGACGGAGATGGGATAGGCCCATGCCTTCCACCCGTCCTGTCCGGCCGCCATGGCGACGTCGTGAAGGTGGGCGAAGGACAGCGCGGCGGCGATGAGCGCTTGGACAAGTACCGCGTCGACGCGGACCAGGCGGGCGCGCATGATGCGGCTCCTTCTGGAGTCGGGCGGGGAGAGGGGAGGGTCAGTCGGCTACCGGGTGAGGCAGAACGGCCGTGGTCGCGGTCTCGACTGGGCGAATCGGCACGTCGGGCCGGAAGCGCTTGAGGGCGGGCAGGTCGGGCACGAGATCCGCCGCCTCACGGCAAGTCTCGGCAGCGTCGCCGAGAGAGAGGTACGGCGTGCGGATGCGGGACCAGCCGCCGGAGGTGTCACCGGCCACAGCGAGGCCGGGACTTTCAGGAGCGATGGCGCAGGCGGCGGAGACAGCTTCAGGGGCGATGTCGCCGAGTGCCATCTTGGCGGAGGCTTCGTCGTTGACGCGGTGGCAGACGCGGCCGGTGAGCTGGGCCCGGAGCATGGTGGCGCCCTTGCCGAGTTCGGCACCGAAGCGCTGCCCGCACACCTCCAGGTAGATGCCGGCGGCACGGCCGAGCTGGGCGAGGCGGATGAGCTGGGTGACCATCTCGTCCCGTCGTTCCTCGTCCTTGCGTGTGGCGACGAGGAACAGTTCCGCCACCTCGTCCACGAACAGCACGATGGGCACCGGGCGTTGCTTCTCGGGCAGGCCCCAGATGTCGGAGGTGATCTCCTCGTCCGGGGTGTCCGGGGCGATCCCCTGCCGTGTCTTGATCAGGTCGTATCGGTCCTCCATTTCCTTGACCAGCACGGGCAGCAGTTCGGCCGCCTGTTCCGGGTCGATTGCCAGTGCCGACAGCCGAGCGGCGAAGGGCGCCAGCTCCACTCCCCGCTTGCAGTCGATGCCGACCAGGGCGACGGGCTGTCGGGCGAGTCCGGCGATCAGGTGGCGCAGGTACATGGACTTGCCGGACAGGGTGGCGCCGAGGGTGAGTTGGTGCGGGATGGTGCGGTAGTCCCGTACGAACGGAGTGGCGTCTTCCCGAAGCGCGACCGGCACCTTGAGGAAGCCGTTCGCGACCTTGCGGGGCATGCGCACCCGCCGTAGTACGTCGTAGCCGACCAGCCGCAGTTCAACCACGCCCGGTTTGACGGTCGTGACGTACACGGCGTGCACGCCCCAGGCATGCCGCAGCCGTTCCGCCGAGGCGGCGACGTCGGCGGGTTCCTGCCCCGGTGCGAGCCGGAGCCGGATCCGGAGACCGGTCGAGGTGAGCCGGATGAGTCCCCGGCGGGGTGGTACGGGCCGGACCTCACGGTTGGTCGTGGCCTTGACGGCGAGGACTCGGAGCCGGGAGGGCGCCACGGTCAGGCCACAGGCTTCCATGACCGAGCTGTACGAGCCGAGCAGCCGGGCCATGGATATCGGTAGGCCGACCGTGGACCAGTACACCGCCGGGTGCTTGGCCCGGGTGTAGGCGGCCCCGCCGCCGAGCGCGGCGAGGGGACCACCTACCTCCAGGAGCGTCGTCAGGTCGGTCATCAGGCAGCGGCCCCGGTGGCGACCGGGAACGCGGCCGGGGTGACGGCGGCGGCGCGGTAGGCGATGCCGTGGCGCTGCTGCCCGTTGAACACGGACTCCCACGGCCGGGCGACCAGCCCCGGGAGCGAGACCGGCGCCCCGAGGGTCAGCCCCTCGGAGATGCCGCCCTCCGGCACGGTGACCTTGATCAGCGACGACTCGCCGTCCTCGATGTAGACGACGCCGATCGTCATCAGGGCCTCACCGCTGTTCGCGTCCTTGGCGATCTCGCCCGTCTGCCGGTCGCGGACCTTCGGCTCAGGGGCCTCGGTGAGGAGGATCGTCGCGGCGGAGGTCTCGACACGGATGGTACGCAAGGGAGTTCCCCTATCTACTCGTCTATACAAGAGTCATTCCGTGAACCCGGTCTCCCGGGTTCGTGCGGACCACTGTGCCACACAACTTGCCCACTCGTCTATACGAGTAAGCGTGTTGGGGTGTACGAGTTCGGAGAAGCTACCTGCGTCCGTGTCAGACCCACCCGCCACAATCCACCCATGTTGATAGCGACCAACGGCCGCGGCTATGAGCTAAAGCGCCCCACGAAGCCGGCAGTAGGGGCCATGCTCGCCAACCTGCGACGCGGCAACGAGTACTTGATCCTTGACCGACGGGACGAGGAACGTGAGGGCGACTGGTACATCCAGGTCTGGTTCTGCGACAACAACACCTACCAGCTGGAATACCGCGATGGCGTCCCCTCGGAGCACTACCAGACCCGGACGGTGTCGCAAGAGAAGGCCCTGCAAGCACTCCTCGGTTGGATGGCCGACAAGCCCGACTGGCAGGAGGGTTTCATGTGGAACAACATCGGCCACATGTTCCCGCCCGTCCCCGATGGCGAGGACGAGTCGACCGTCTAGATCCGTGCCGCCGCCCATCTGATCACGTTGCCGGGAGCTGGTACGACAGGACGTACGCGTCCGCCGCCATCACCGTGTCGCAGACTTCAACGGGTCGCCCCTCGGCGTCGAAGGCGGTCCGGATCAGGTGGATCACGGGCACGCCGGCCGCCAGGTGCAGCGTCTTGACCTCGGCGGGTGAGGGCATCCGGGCGCGGATCTCTTCCTCGAAGTGGTCGAGGCGGTGGCCGAGCTCTTCGAGGCGGGCGTAGATGCCGCCGGGGCCGGGGTTGGGTTCGGCGATCGGGGTGCCCCGCGCGATGTCGAGCGGGAGGTAGGAGGTGGCGAACTCGACCGGCCGACCGTCGAGGAGGTAGCGCCGCCGACGGGCGAGCACCCGCCGTACGGACCCGAGCCGTGTGGAGATGTCCTGGCTGGCCTTCTCCTCCTTGACCTCAAGGCTGTCGACCTGGGGGTGACCGCCAGCGGCATCGGCTTCGACGATGAAGGCGGACTTGCCCTGCTCCCGGTGTCGGCGGGCGAACCGGTCGGAGGCGAGTCGGCGCACGGGAGGACGCGGCCGGACGAAGACGCCCTTGCCGTGCTCGGCGTGGACCAGGCCCTCGCCCGTGAGGATGGAGAAAGAGTTCCGGACGGTCATCCGGGAAACTCCGTAGTGCTCGACAAGCTCAGCCTCAGAGGGCAGCTTCTCGCCCTCACGGAATCGCCCACGGTCAATGGCCTCGCGCAGCTGATCAGCGATCTGGCGGAAGACCGCACGATCGCTCGTGGGGTCGAGATCGCCGAGGAGGCCGGAAGGGAGAGGGCTCACGTTGAGTACTCCTTTAGGTATCTAGACGAGTGGGCGAGTGTTGTTGCTACGGTGGAGAGCCTAGCCAGCCGAGAGGATCGAGGATCGTGAGCACAGAGCGCCCGCACTCCGTGAGCGTCGCCGGGGTCGTCGTTGACGACCACGGCCGGGCCCTCCTGATCCAGCGCCGGGACAACGGCAAGTGGGAACCCCCGGGTGGCGTCCTCGAACGCGAGGAGACCATTCCCGAGGCCCTCCAGCGCGAAGTCCTCGAAGAAACCGGAATCAAGATCGCCGTTCCGGCGACCTTGACCGGCGTCTACAAGAACATGAAGGGCTTGATCGTCTCGCTGGTCTTCCGCTGTGAAGCCGCCGACGGCACGCCCACCACCGGTGACGAGACCCGCGCGCTGCGCTGGGCCACCCGTGAAGAGGTCACCGAGCTTGCCGACGAGGCGTACGCGATCCGTGTCCTGGACGCACTCGACGCGGCGTCTCCGCCGGCCATCCGCGCCCACGATGGCGTGAAACTCGTCTAGCCCGAACCCGCTGCACATGGCGGCCTACCAGCACGAAGGAACTTGTATGCACGAGTATACGAGTACAGCCCGGGTGTGGGGGCTGAGTTGCCCAGGATTTCCGGAAGAAGTGAGCCGGGCCCGCCGCTGGACCCGGGACATCCTGCGTGGGTCGCCCTTAGCGGCGGACGCCGAACTGATCGTGAGCGAGCTGAGCGCGAACGCGATCCTCCACACAGCGAGCGGTCTGGAGTCCGGCAGGTTCCACCTGGCCCTTGCGGTCTCCCCGCAGGTGATCGCCCTGTCCGTCACAGACGACGGAGGCGCGGCGACGGCCCCGAAGGTCGAGGACCAGGCCGAGGACGCAGAGCGCGGCCGGGGCCTGGGCATGGTCAGCGCTATCGCTCACAGGGTCGTGGTCCACGACAGCGACGGCGGTCACACGGTCACCGCGGAACTCTTCGCGCAGCCGGGCCCAGAAGGACAGTCATGCTGACGTCGGCCCTTGCTGAGGAGTTACAAGCGAGCGGGCAGTACGGCTCCTATCAGTGCTGGGCCGCCGCCTACCCCTTGCACGAGGTCCGTTCCATCACGCTGGGGTCGCACGCCGCCACAAGTCCCCGTATGGCGTTGCGTTGGCTTCAGGAGCGTACGAGTCACATCACGGACCAGCTCGACGTCGCATACGCACAGCCAGGCCGCCACTGGCTCACCGACGAGCCGGAGCACGAACGAGCCCTCGCATATCTGGCCACAGGAACTGCCTACCAACTCACCTTGTACGACGAGAACACGCGCTACGTGCTCGTGGTCTACCCCAGAGGAGCGGCATCGTGACGGGACTCGTGCGCGGCTACTGGTGCGAGTGCTGGACTGAGGACCTCAGCGGTGACCAGCCGCCGGCACTCCGGGCAGCTTTCGACGCCTACTCAGCACCCCAAGCAGACAGATGGGTCGCGGTCACACTCCGCACGATCTCACCGGCGCTGGACTCCGACGCCTCCGACGTTGCGTGGGCTTGGCTGTCCGAGGGCCGGATCGCAACCCGACGAGCCCTCTTGCGCTTCAAGCCCTGCTCGGTCACGGTCACCCAGGACCACACCCGCATCACGTGGACGATCCGGCCGGTTCTCTTCCTGCCGCTCGCCCACCGCCAAGGGGCCGAACTGCCAGCCTGCGCGCACGACTTCAAACCCCACGCGACCGTGTCGGATCCCAGCTGATGCCTGACCCCACGCGACCCCCACGCGACCGTGTCGAGTCTCAGTTGATGGTTGACGGGTTGGCGTCAGGTGATGCTTGACGTCTGCCCTAGACGATCTTCCGGCGGTTGTGTTCGCCGGACTTGC
>NZ_JBEPBF010000139.1:0-26191 GCF_040298985.1 Streptomyces sp. NPDC001093
GGCACCGGCGGCCACGGAGGCACCGGCGGCGGCTGCACCGGCCGCCCCGGCTGTCCGGGCGGCTCGGCCGGGGCCGGCGGGCCGCGAGCCGGTCGTGTGGGACGTACGGCCGGTGGCGGCCGGGCTCGTCGCCGGGGAGGCGGGAGAGGCCGCCTTGGCGGGACCGCCGGGCTCACCGGCGCGGGGTCCGCTGACCCGCCGGAGCACCTGCGTGGTCTCGGGCGCCTGGGCCTGCTCACCGGGCTTGCCGGGTTCCTTCGAGGACGCCTGGGGTCCCCGGGGCGGGGTGATGCGCCGGAGCACCTGAGTGCTCTCCGGCGACTGCGGCTCCTCGGGCGCGCGGGCTCCGGGAACCTGCGGCTTCTCCGAGGTGCCCGGGTTGCCGAAAATTTCCCCCTTGCCGGAAACGCTCTGATTGACGGAAGCGCCGCGTTTGTCGGATTTTCCGTGCTCGGCCGCCGAAGCCGCACCCGAGGCCGACGCGTTCCCGGACACCGACGCGCCACTGGAGGCCGACGCGCGGCGGGAGTCGGAAGCGCCGCGGGAGTCGGAGGCACCGCGGGAGGGCGAGGCGCCATCAGAAGCCGACGCCCCACGCGAGGCCGAAGCGCCACCAGAGACCGAAGCGCCACCAGAGCCCATGGCCCCACCAGGGGCCGAAGCGTCACCGGAGGCGGAAGCGTCACCGGAGGCGGAAGCGTCACCGGAGGGCGAGGCGCCACCAGGAGCCGACGCCCCACGCGAGGCCGAAGCACGGCCCGAGGGCGAAGCGCCCCCAGAGGCCGGCGCACCGCCAGAGGCTGACGCGCCACCAAGCGCCGAAGCCCCACCCGAGGCCCCCACGCCACCCGAGGCCCCCGCGCCACCCGAGGCCCCCGCGCCACCCGAGGCGCCCGCGCCATCCGAGGCCGGCGTGTCGCCGGACGGCGGCTCGTCAGTGGGTGCCGTCGGTCCGGGCTGGTCCGTGCGGGCGTCCCGGGCCGCCTGGCGGGCGCGGGCGATGGAGGCCGTGCGGTCCTGGGGCGCGGCAGCGGGACGCTTCCCGGCGGGCGCCTCGTCCGCGGGCTTCCGAGTCTCCGCGCGGTCGCTGTCGGCGCCCTCGGCGTTCCCGGCCCGCGGTGCGCCGGGCTCTGTCGCCCCCTTCACGTCGGCTGCGTTCCTCGTCCCCTTGTCCGGGGCGGCGGCCGTCTCCTCGTGGCCCCCCGGGTCGCCGGGGCCTTCAGCCGGCAGCGGCTTTCTCGGCGGCACGCCTTCGGTCGGCTGCTGCGGCTGCGGCTCGTCGCTCATGTCGTGCACGGACTCCTGTTTCGTCGTACGTTCCGGTACGCCTCGTACGCTCTTCTGCGCCCCCGGTTTGAAGACTCTCGCACCTGGCGTTCCGTTCCCGGATTCCAGCACGCTTCGGGCACGAAATTGCGTGGCCGGTCGCCGGGCCCCGGGACTAGGCTCCTGCGCTTCGGTGTCGAGCGGTCCCGGGAGGTTGACTGGCGTGGGCGCGGGACGGTTGTACGTGGCCGTCGCGGCGGGGGGATTCAGACGGTACGCGACGTATCGGGCCGCCACTGCGGCAGGGGTGTTCACCAACACGGTCTTCGGACTGACCCTCGTCTACACGTACCGCGCCCTGTGGGACGAGCGGCCGCACCTGGGCGGGTGGGATCAGGCACAGGTCGTGACGTACGTGTGGCTGGGGCAGGCGTTCCTGTCGACGCTCGCGATCGGCGGCGGAGGCGTGGAGAACGAGTTGATGGAACGCATCCGTACGGGGGACGTGGCGATCGACCTGTACCGGCCCGCCGACCTGCAGCTGTGGTGGCTGGCGACGGACCTGGGCCGGGCGTTCTTCCAGTTGCTGGGGCGGGGGCTGGTGCCCTTCGTCTTCGGTGCGCTGTGCTTCCCGGTGTACTTGCCGACGGACGTGGGCACCTGGCTCGCCTTCTTCGGCGCCGTGCTGCTGGCGATGATCGTCGGGTTCGGCCTGCGGTACCTGGTGGCGCTCAGCACGTTCTGGTTCCTGGACGGTACGGGTGTGACGCAGATGTCCTGGCTCGTCGGCTACTTCTGCTCGGGCATGCTGCTGCCGCTGAACATCTTCCCGGGGGCGCTCGGTGAGGTCGTACGGGCGCTGCCGTGGTCCTCGCTGCTGCAGGCGCCGGCCCAGATCCTGCTGGGGCACGCGGATCCGCTGGGCACGTATGTGTTCCAGGGGGCGTGGGCGGTGGTGCTGCTGGGTGCCGGGCGGCTGGTGCAGTCGGCGGCGACGCGCAGGGTGGTGGTCCAGGGTGGGTGAGCACGGCCGGCTGCAGGAGGGGCTGCGGGCCTATCTGATGATCGCCGGGATGTGGATCAGGTCCACGATGACCTACCGCGCCTCGTTCGTGATGACCACGTTCGGCAACTTCTCGGCGACCCTCCTCGACTTCGTCGGGATCATGCTGATGTTCTCGCGGGTGAACGCGCTCGGCGGCTGGTCGCTGCCCGAGGTGGCCTTCCTGTACGGCCTGTCCGGTACGGCCTTCGGTCTGGCCGACCTGGTGATCGGCTCGATGGAGCGGCTGGGGCGGCGGGTGCGCGACGGCACGCTGGACACGCTGCTGGTGCGGCCGGCGCCGGTGCTGGCGCAGGTGGCGGCCGACCAGTTCGCGCTGCGCAGGCTGGGCCGGGTGGTGCAGGGCCTGCTGGTGCTCACCTGGGCGGTGGCGCGGCTGGACATCGCCTGGACGCCGCTGAAGCTGCTGCTGATGCCGGTGGTGGTGGTGAGCGGCTGCGGGATCTTCTGCGCGGTGTTCGTGGCGGGGGCGGCCTTCCAGTTCCTGGCGCAGGACGCCTCGGAGGTGCAGAACGCCTTCACGTATGGCGGTACGACGCTGCTGCAGTATCCGCCGACGGTGTTCGCGAAGGAGCTGGTGCGCGGGGTGACGTTCGTGCTGCCGCTGGCCTTCGTCAACTGGCTGCCCGCTACCTATGTGCTGGGGCGGCCGTATCCGCTGGGGCTGCCCGGGTGGCTGGCGTTCGCTCCGCCGCTGGTGGCGGCGGGGTGCTGCGGGCTGGCGGGGCTGGCCTGGCGGGCGGGACTTCGTTCGTATCGGAGTACAGGGAGCTAGCGCGGTGGCGGACGGCGATTTCATCTCACTGGAGAAGGTCGAGAAGGTCTTCGAGGTGCGCAGGAAGACCGGGTTCCTGAAGCGGGAGCGGCGCGAGGTGCGGGCGGTGGACTCGCTCTCGTTCACGGTGGCGCGCGGGGAGATGGTCGGGTACATCGGGCCGAACGGTGCCGGGAAGTCGACCACGATCAAGATGCTGACCGGGATTCTGACGCCGAGTGCGGGCCGGCTGCGGGTGGCGGGCATCGATCCGTCGCGGGAGCGGCGGCGCCTCGCGCACCGGATCGGGGTGGTGTTCGGGCAGCGTACGACCCTGTGGTGGGACCTGCCGCTGATCGACTCCTACCGGCTGGCGCACCGCATGTACCGGATCCCTCAGGCCCGTTACCGCGAGAACCTGGACCGGTGCGTCGAACTGCTGGAGCTGGGCGCCCTGTTGGACGTGCCGGTACGGCAGCTCTCGCTCGGGCAGCGGATGCGCGGGGACATCGCGGCGGCCCTGCTGCACGACCCGGAGGTGCTGTACCTGGACGAGCCGACGATCGGACTGGATGTCGTGTCGAAGGCGAAGGTCCGTGGTTTCCTGCGGGAGTTGAACGCCGAGCGGGGCACGACCGTGCTGCTGACCACGCACGATCTGCAGGACATCGAGCAGTTGTGCTCGCGGGTGATGGTGATCGACCACGGCCGGCTGGTGTACGACGGTCCGCTCGCGGGGCTGCACGAGGCGGGGGAGAGCGAGCGGACGCTGGTGGTGGACCTGGAGCGGGAACTGCCGCCGGTCGAGGTGCCGTCGGCGCGGGTGGTGCGGGTGGAGGGGCCGCGGCAGTGGCTGGCGTTCCCGGCGGGGCAGTCGGCCGCGCCGCTCGTCGCGTATCTCGCGGCGGAGTATCCGCTGGTGGACCTGTCGGTGCGGGAACCGGACATCGAGGCGGTCATCGCGAAGATGTACGCGGAGAAGGCGGTCTCGTAGGCTTCTGTCATGACCGACGACGCAAGTCCGGACCTCCGGGCGTCCGACAGCGACCGGGAACGGGTCGCCGAGGTCCTGCGGGACGCTCTGGCCGAGGGCCGGCTCGACATGGCGGAGTTCGAGGAGCGGCTGGAGGCGACGTACAAGGCGCGTACGTACGGCGAGTTGACGCCGCTCACCCGCGACCTTCCGGCGTCCGGCATACCGGCACCCGCCCCCGTCTCCTTCACCAAGGAACCGGCGCAGGACGGAAGCTGGGCGGGGCGGATCGTCGGGGGTGAGGGGTCCTCGGCGGGTGCGGTCGCCATCATGTCGGGCTTTCAGCGCAGGGGTCGCTGGACGGTGCCGAAGCAGTTCAACTGCTTCGCGTTCTGGGGTGGCGGCGAGATCGACCTGCGGGAGGCGGACTTCGCGGACCGCGAGGTCGAGATCAACTGTGTCGCGATCATGGGCGGTGTGCAGGTCATCGTGCCGCCGGGGATCGAGGTCGTCGTCCGCGGCATCGGCATCATGGGCGGCTTCGACCATCCCCGCGACGACGGCCCGCAGAGGCCGGGCGCTCCGCGGGTGGTCATCGGGGGTCTCGCGTTCTGGGGCGGGGTGGATGTGACCCGCAAGGTCACCCGCGCGGAGCAGCAGCGGCTGAAGGAGCAGCGCCGCCAGGAGAAGCTGGAGCGGCGCCGGGAGCCGGGGCACTGAGAGCACCGGCGTCCGCGGGTGCTGCGGCTACTTCGTGCAGACCTTGGTCAGTTCGCCGGCCGCGTCGGTCACCGGGTTGACGTCCGGGGTCCTGTCGCCGTTCCTGATGGCCGTACGCACGTTCCCCACGGCCTTCCGCAGATCGTCGACCGCCTTGTTGACGTCGGCGTTGTCGGTCCTGTCGCCGATCTTGTCGAGGTTCTTGTCGATGGCGTCGAGGGATCGGCCGGCCTGGGTGGGGTCGTTGGCCGCGTTCTCCACCGCCTGCTGGAGGTCGGTGACGCTGTCGGCGATGGAGTCGGCGGTCTGCACGCAGTCCAGGGCCTTGTTCACGGCGTCGCAGCCGGTGGTGAGACCGGCGGTGAACGCGGCGAGCGCCACGGCGGCGACGGCGGTGAGACGGCGTCGGCTGACGGCCATGGTGGTGTTCCCCTCCCGTGGCAGGGCCCCTGTGGCCCGGTAAGGCTGCCGTACCCCTAGGACGCCGGGGAGGGCGCGCGGGTTGCCCGCGCGCCCTCGTCCTTTTGGTCCGCCCTTTACTTCGCGAGCGTTGCTTCGAGGGCCGCGCGCTGGTGGGTGGTGAGCTCGGCGCAGCCGGTGACGGCGAGGTCGAGCAGGGCGTTGAGCTCGTCGCGGGCGAAGGGCTCGGCCTCGGCGGTGCCCTGGACCTCGACGAAGCGGCCGTCGCCGGTGCAGACGACGTTCATGTCGGTCTCGGCGCGCACGTCCTCCTCGTAGCAGAGGTCGAGCAGCGGGATGCCGCCGACGATGCCGACGGAGACGGCGGAGACGGTGCCGGTGAGGGGCTGCCGGCCGGCCTTGATCAGCTTCTTGCGCTGGGCCCAGCCGACGGCGTCGGCGAGGGCGACGTAGGCGCCGGTGATCGCCGCGGTGCGGGTGCCGCCGTCGGCCTGGAGGACGTCGCAGTCGAGGACGATGGTGTTCTCGCCGAGCGCCTTGTAGTCGATGACGGCGCGCAGGGAGCGGCCGATGAGCCGGGAGATCTCGTGCGTACGGCCGCCGATCTTGCCCTTGACGGACTCGCGGTCGCCGCGGGTGTTGGTGGCGCGGGGCAGCATGGCGTACTCCGCGGTGACCCAGCCCTCGCCGCTGCCCTTGCGCCAGCGTGGGACGCCCTCGGTCACGGAGGCGGTGCAGAACACCCTGGTGTCGCCGAAGGAGACGAGGACGGAGCCCTCGGCGTGCTTGCTCCAGCCGCGTTCGATGGTGACCGGGCGGAGCTGTTGGGGGGTACGGCCGTCGATGCGAGACATGGCAAGGAGCCTAGCCGTACATGGTGAAGGGGCTTCTCCCGCCTCGGGAGGAGCCCCTTCGCAGGTGAGCCGGCGGGGCTCACATCATGTCTTCGATCTCCGCGGCGATCGGGTCGGCGTCGGTGCCGATGACGACCTGGATGGCGGTGCCCATCTTGACGACGCCGTGGGCGCCGGCGGCCTTCAGGGCGGCCTCGTCGACCAGGGAGGGGTCGGACACCTCGGTGCGCAGCCGGGTGATGCAGCCCTCGATCTCCTCGATGTTGTCGATACCGCCGAGGCCGGCGACGATCTTCTCAGCCTTGCTGGCCATGTCCTGTCTCCCTGAATTCCCTGATGCGAACCGCTTTGTCGCAGTAACCCACAGTTGGCCCATCTTCGCGAGCGGTCATGCCGTGGGTGCCCCATGATGGCGATCACGACAGCGGAACCGTCCGCCGACTGGTCTACACCACAGGGGGTACGGTCGCCAAACCGCGTCCGAGTCGAGTGGCCGGAGGACGCCATGAGTGCCGAGAGCGCATCCGCCGACAGCACGGTCAGCCCGGCAAGGGAGCGCTGGAACCGCCTGTTCCAGGGCCTGCAGAAGATGGGCCGCAGTCTGCAGCTGCCGATCGCGGTGCTGCCGGCGGCGGGCATCCTCAACCGGCTCGGCCAGCCGGACGTGTTCGGCGACCAGGGCCTGGGCTGGACGGCCGTCTCCAAGGTCATGATGGGCGCGGGCGGCGCCCTGCTGGACGGCTCGCTCGGCCTGCCGCTGCTGTTCTGCGTGGGTGTGGCGATCGGCATGGCGAAGAAGGCGGACGGTTCGACGGCGCTCGCCGCGGTGGCGGGCTTTCTCGTCTACTACGGGGTGCTGCACCAGTTCCCGAAGTCCTGTCCCGGCGGTTCCAAGGCGATCCCGCAGGTCGGCTGCCAGGTGAGCGTCGGCGCGGGCACGGGTTCGGTGACGCCGTTCACCTTCCAGAACCCGGGCGTCTTCGGCGGCATCGTCCTGGGCCTGCTGGCGGCCTTCCTCTGGGTCCGCTTCCACCGCACCCGGCTCGTGGACTGGCTGGGCTTCTTCAACGGCCGCCGGCTGGTGCCGATCATCATGGCGTTCGTCGCCATCTTCTTCGCGGCGGTGTGCCTGTGGATCTGGCCGCCGATCGGCGCCGGCCTGGAGAGCTTCAGCCGCTGGCTGCGGGACATCGGCTCCTGGGGTGCGGGCGTCTTCGGCGTCGCCAACCGGTCGCTGCTCGTCGTCGGCCTGCACCAGTTCCTGAACGTGCCCATCTGGTTCCAGTTCGGCAGCTACACCAAGCTCGACGGCACGGTGGTGCACGGCGACATCAACATGTTCCTGGCCGGGGACCCGCACGCGGGCCAGTTCACCTCGGGCTTCTTCCCGATCATGATGTTCGCGCTGCCGGCCGCCGCGCTGGCCATCACGCACTGCGCCAGGCCCGGCCGCCGCAAGGAGATCGGCGGGCTGATGCTGTCGGTGGCGCTGACGTCGTTCGTGACGGGCATCACCGAACCGATCGAGTACTCCTTCCTCTTCATCGCGCCCCTGCTCTACGCCGTCCACGCCGTGCTCACCGGTGTCTCGATGGCGGTGACGTGGGGGCTCGGGGTGCACGACGGGTTCAGCTTCTCGGCCGGCCTCATCGACTACGTGATCAACTGGAACCTGGCGACGAAACCCTGGGCGATCATCCCGATCGGCCTGTGCTTCGCGGCGGTGTACTACGCCGTCTTCCGCTTCGCGATCACCAGGTTCGACCTGCGGACACCGGGCCGGGAGCCCGAGGAGGAGGTCGAGGACGTGACCAAGGTCTGACGGCACACGGGGCGTAGCGCAGTCGTAGCGGATTTCGTGGTTCCTTATCCCGCCTTCATCGTGCTACAACAGGTCTACACCACTGGGTGGTGTAGACCAGAGACGCTGCCGTCCCCTTCCATGGTTCCCGGGCGGCGCCCTGCCCCCTGGAGGAACTTGTGACCACGGCGACCGCCGCTCCCGCGGCCGAGAAGAAGAAGGGCGCCGGCGTGATGGCCGTGCTGCAGCGCATCGGCCGCAGCCTGATGCTGCCGGTGGCGGTGCTGCCGGCCGCCGCGCTCCTCGTCCGGCTCGGCAACACCGACATGCTGGGCCGTCCGTCCTTCCCGGCGTTCCTGACGAAGATCGCGTCGTTCATGGCGGCCGGCGGCAACGCGATCCTCGACAACATGCCGCTGCTGTTCGCCGTGGGCATCGCGATCGGCTTCGCGAAGAAGTCGGACGGCTCCACGGCGCTCGCCGCGGTCGTCGGCTACCTCGTCTTCAAGAACGTGCTGGCCACGTTCACCGACAAGAACCTGCCGAAGGTGGCCACGGTCGTCGACGGCAAGATAGTCATGGCCAACGCCCCCGCGGACGCCAAGGTCCTCGGCGGTGTGGTGATGGGTCTCGCCGTCGCGCTGATCTACCAGCGCTTCTACCGCACCAAGCTGCCCGACTGGGCGGGCTTCTTCGGCGGCCGGCGGCTGGTGCCGATCCTGTCGGCACTCGCGGGCCTGGTCCTCGGTATCGTCTTCGGCTACATCTGGCCGGTCCTCGGCACCGGTCTGCACAACTTCGGCGAGTGGCTGGTCGGTTCGGGCGCCGTCGGCGCGGGCATCTTCGGCGTCGCCAACCGTGCGCTGATCCCGATCGGCATGCACCACCTGCTGAACTCCTTCCCCTGGCTGCAGGCGGGCACGTACCACGGCAAGAGCGGTGACATCGCGCGCTTCCTGGCCGGCGACCCGACCGCGGGCCAGTTCATGACCGGCTTCTTCCCGATCATGATGTTCGGCCTGCCGGCCGCCTGCCTGGCGATCGTGCACTGCGCCCGCCCGGAGCGCCGCAAGGTCGTCGGCGGCATGATGCTCTCGCTCGCCCTGACCAGCTTCGTCACCGGCGTCACCGAGCCGATCGAGTTCACCTTCATGTTCATCGCGCCGGCCCTGTACGCCATCCACGCGGTCCTCACCGGCGTCTCCATGGCGCTGACCTGGGCGCTGGGCATGAAGGACGGCTTCGGCTTCTCCGCCGGCGCGATCGACTACTTCCTGAACCTGGGCATCGCGCACAACCCGTGGGGCCTGGCGCTGATCGGCCTCTGCTTCGGCGCCGTCTACTACGTCGTCTTCCGCTTCGCGATCACCAGGTTCAACCTGCCCACACCGGGCCGGGAGTCGGACGAGGAACTCGCCGAACTCCAGAAGGCCGAGGCCAAGTAGCACTCTCGGGCCACGACCCGACACCGGATTCCCCGGCCACCACCGCACGGCCGGGGAATCCGGCGTTCCCGCACAGGGCGCGGACGCCACCTGCCGCCCGGACGCGATCTCGTCGTCTCGCCCGTGATCGCCGACCGCGGCGACCCGAGAAGGTGCGAAGGTGCGCTCGACGCTCGCGCTCGCCGGCGGGGTCGGCGGCCGGCCCCGCCCGGTCGGCTAGATCTCGTACGTCGTGCGTGGCACGGCCAGTTCCACCGGGCCTGCGAACACCTCGCGCGCGTCGCGGAGGTTGACCTCCGGGTCGGTCCACGGCGGAATGTGGGTGAGCACCAGGCGCCGCGCACCCGCCCGCGCGGCCGTCTCGCCCGCCTCGCGACCGTTGAGATGCAGGTCGGGGATGTTCTCCTTGCCGTGCGTGAACGCGGCCTCGCACAGGAACAGGTCGGTGTCCCGGGCCAGCTCGTCCAGCGCCTCGGTGACCCCCGTGTCGCCGGAGTACGTCATGGACCGCCCGCCGTGCTCGACGCGGATGGCGTACGCCTCCACGGGATGGCGGACCCGCTCGGTGTGCACCGTGAACGGGCCGATCTCGAACGTGGACGGCTTGAGCGTGTGGAAGTCGAAGACCTCGCTCATCGCGGAGGCGGAGGGCGTGTCGTCGTACGCGGTGGTCAGGCGGTGTTCGGTGCCCTCGGGGCCGTAGACCGGTATCGGGGCGCAGCGGCCGCCGTCGTGGCGGTAGAAGCGCGCGACGAAGTACCCGAGCATGTCGATGCAGTGATCGGGGTGCAGATGGCTCAGAAAGATCGCGTCGAGGTCGTAGAGACCGCAGTGGCGCTGCAGCTCGCCCAGGGCGCCGTTGCCCATGTCGAGAAGCAGCCGGAAGCCGTCGGCCTCGAGGAGGTAGCTCGAGCAGGCCGATTCCGCGGACGGGAACGACCCCGAGCAGCCGACGACGGTGAGCTTCATGAAGCAGAAACCTCCGTTGGCGGAAAGATCGAACGGCAAGATCGAAAGGGCAGGAAACGGGGGTCGTGCGGTTCGTCGAGCGTAAGGCGCGAAAGCGCGGGTCGCTCCTCCGCCAGGGGCCGTTGTGGGCGAACTCACCTGCGCTGTCACCGGTTCGGCTGGACCGGGGGGCGTAGAAGGATCCGCAGAGGGCGCGCAATCCTCGGCGCGCGCCGGTAACGTCGTCGTATGGACACGTCCTGGTGGCTGGCACTCGCGGCGGTGATACTGCTCGCGCTGGTCGCCACGCTCGTCGACGGCTGGGGGCGCGGCCGCCGGTACGCCGGACGGCGCCTGAGGCCGCTCGGCCGCGCGGGAACCCGCCCGGCGCGGGCCGCCCGGCCGGCCCCCGGGGACATCTGGTGGGCGGACGTCCCCTACGAGGACCGCGCCGACGCCAAGGACCGGCCGTGCCTGGTGCTGGCCGTGCGCGGGAACCGGGCCACGGTCGCCAAGATCACCAGCAAGTACCACGACGAGCGCGCGGGCGTGATCCCGCTGCCGCCGGGCGCCGTCGGTGACGCCCGGGGCCGGCCGAGCTTCCTGGAGACCGACGAGCTGCGCGAGGTGCCGGTGGGCGACTTCCGGCGCCGGGTGGGTGTGGTGGACCCGGTGCTGTGGGACCAGGTGCGGCACCTGGCCGGCTGATCACTTCACGTTCACCGTCACCGTCCACTCCTGGATGCCCTTGCAGGACATCTGGCCGGGCGCCGTCGGCTGGGCACACAGCGGCCGGGAGGACGTCAGTTTCTCGGTTCCCGTGGCCACCGCCCGGTACGCGGCCGTGGCCTGGCCCGGCAGGATGACGAAGCCCGCGTTGATGCCCCGCAGGGCCGTGCCGCTGGCCGTGACCGGCTTCCACGGCCGGGACTTGCTGCCCTCCAGGGTCAGACGGACCTCGCCGCCCTTGGCCACGCACACGGTACGGCCGCTGTCGGCGGCCTTGAGCTGGACGAGGGGGGCGCAGCCGGCGCCGCTCGGGGACGCGGACGGTGAGACCTTGCCGGACGGTGAGACCTTGCCGGACGGTGAGACCTTGCCGTCACCGCCGCCGGTGGCCTTGCCGCTCTGGGAGCCGCAGCCGGCGAGCAGCAGCGCGGTGGCCGCGAGGGCGCAGAGGGTCGTACGGCGCATGGGGGTGGGGCGCATGGGGGTTCGCCTTTCTGCCGTGGCCGTGAGGGGTCGGCCGCCTGGTGCAGATGTGACGTGCCGGCTGTCAAAAAGGATCCCGCACGCGGACGGTTTCCGCGTGCGGGATCCGGGGCCGTTCGGAGGATCAGCCGGTCGTCAGGGCGGTGTCGTCCACGACGAAGCTGGTCTGCAGCGAGGAGTCCTCCACGCCGTTGAACTTCAGGGTGACCGTCTGGCCCGCCAGCGAGGACAGGTCGAGGGTCTTCTGCGCGTACCCGGAGTTCGCGTTGAGGTTCGAGTACGTCGCCAGGGTGGTCGAACCGGCGGTCACGGTCAGCTTGTCGTACGCGGTGCTGCCGGTCTCGGCGGTGTCGACGTGCAGGTAGAAGGTCAGCGTGGCCTTGCAGCCGGCCGGGATCGTCACCGACTGGGACAGGCTGTCGGTGTGCGAGGAGCCGTAGCCGTCGAGCCAGGCGTAGTACGAGCCGCCGTGGGCCGCCTCACCGGTGTCGTTGGTGATGACGCCGCTGGAAGCGCTCCAGCCGGTGTTGCCGGACTCGAAGCCCGGGTTGGCCAGCAGCTGGGAGGAGGTGCAGCCGCCACCGCCGGAGCCGACGGTCCAGGTGAAGGAGGTCGAGCCGGAGGCTCCGGTGGAGTCCTGCGCGGTGACCGTCACCTGGTAGGTACCCGCGGTGGACGCCGTACCGGAGATCAGGCCGGTGGAGCTGTTGATGGACAGCCCGGTCGGCAGGCCGCTCGCGCTGTAGGTGAGGGCCGCGCCCGCGCTGTCGGTGGCCTGGATCTGCAGGCTGACCGAGCCGCCCGCGGTGGTGGACTGGCTGCCGGGGTTGGTGACGCTCACCGTGTTGCCGCCGGTGCTGCCGCCGGCGGTGAAGGCGGTGGTGCCGTTCGGGGTGCCCCAGCCGGTCGGGCCGTCGTAGCCGGTGCGGGCGGTGCAGAAGTACGAGGTGGAGCAGGAGCCGTTGGAGCCGCTGGTCACGTCGTACAGGTTGGAGGTGTGGGAGTACGGGTACTTCGCCGGGTAGTCGCTCGCGCCCGGGGTGCCCGCGAGGGCGTAGACGGAGGCGATGATCGGCGAGGAGGCGCTGGTGCCGCCGACGACGCCCCAGCCGGAGCCGCCGTAGGTGTCGTAGACCGCCACGCCGGTGGCCGGGTCGGCGACCGCGGAGACGTCGGCCTCCATGCGCTTGGAGCAGCCGGTGTCGGTCTGCCAGCTCGGCTTCGGGTCGTAGGCCGAGCAGCCGGAGCCGGTGCCCTCGGTGGAGTTGGTGTACCAGACGGACTCGCTCCAGCCCCGGGAGTTGGAGGACTGGGAGAGCGCGGTGCCGCCGACGGCGGTCACGTACTGGGAGGTCGCCGGGTACTCGGCGCCGTAGGCGGAGTCACCCGAGGAGACCGTGATCGCGACACCCGGGTGCTTGAAGTACGAGGTGTCCTCGCTGGTCTGCGAGGACGACTCGGAGCCGCCCCAGCTGTTGGAGACGAACTTGGCGCCGAGCGAGACCGCCTCGTTCTCGGCGATGCCGAGGTCGGTGTCGTTGGCGGAGTTGGCCTCGACCAGGATGATGCTGCAGTTCGGGCAGACGGCGCTGACCATGTCGAGGTCGAGCATCTCTTCACCGGCCCAGCCGGTGTCGTTGGTCGGCAGCGAGGTGGTGGAACCGGTCTGGCTGACCTGCTTGAAGCAGCCGTTGGCCTTGGTGCAGGACGACAGGCCGTACGTGGAACGGTAGGTGGCCAGGTCCGACTCGGCGTTGGGGTCGTTGTAGGCGTCGACGATGGCGACGGTCATGCCCGAACCGCCCGTGGTGGGCAGGTTGTAGGCGCTGTGCAGGTTGGCCGGGGAGAGGCCGGAGGGCGCGGCGGCGGCGAGCGCCGAGGCGAGGCGCTGCTTGATGTCCGTGCGGCGCTGGGCGAAACAGGACGCGTAGCCCGGCCTGGCCTGGGCGCACAGGTGCTCGGTCGGCACCTTCTGGCCGGCCTTGCCGGTGGAGTGGAAGGTCTGCCGCTTCGGGTCGGTCAGCGCCTTGGCGTTCTGTGTGACCTTGGTGGTGTGCGGGTGCGCGCTGGTGGGCTGCGCCCCTGCCGTGGGCGCCGCGGTGAATCCGGCGACGGTCAGGGCGAGGGCGGGGAAGGCGACGGCGACGAGTCTTCGCAGACTCCGTCTCCGGCTGCTCGGGCGTGACTCACGCATGGGGTACTGCCTCCGGTTGACGTGGGGATTCGCACTGGATTGGCAGGCCCGTGACGCGCGTAGCGGCGGCAGAACCGCGCAGTCATGAGCATGACACTCTCAGGCACCTGTCATCGCCTGGTGAGCGTGACATGACAGGGTGCGGGAGGGACGGTAGCTCTGCCCTGAGCACCACTGGCAGTGGTGAAAGAATTTCTTTGCCTTGCCATAGGAATGGCTTAGCCCCCTCATAGGAGGGGGCTGGTGACCGCTTGATCCGCGTTAATGCGGTGTTACGGAAACCGTGCTACGCCCAGAGCTGGCCCTGCAGCGTCTCGATGGCCTCCTCGGTGGTGGCCGCCGTGTAGACGCCGGTGGACAGGTACTTCCAGCCGCCGTCGGCCACGATGAAGACGATGTCGGCGGACTCCCCCGCCTTGACCGCCTTCCTGCCCACGCCGATCGCCGCGTGCAGGGCGGCGCCGGTCGAGACGCCCGCGAAGATGCCCTCCTGCTGCAGGAGTTCACGGGTGCGGGTGACCGCGTCGGCCGAGCCGACCGAGAAGCGGGTGGTGAGGACCGAGGCGTCGTACAGCTCGGGGACGAAGCCCTCGTCCAGGTTCCTGAGGCCGTACACCAGGTCGTCGTAACGCGGTTCGGCGGCGACGATCTGGACGCCCGGCCTGTGCTCGCGCAGGTAGCGGCCGACGCCCATCAGAGTGCCGGTGGTGCCGAGGCCGGCCACGAAGTGGGTGATCGAGGGGAGGTCGGCGAGGATCTCGGGACCCGTGGTGGCGTAGTGGGCGCCCGCGTTGTCCGGGTTGCCGTACTGGTAGAGCATCACCCAGTCGGGGTGCTCCGCGGCCAGCTCCTTGGCCACGCGTACGGCGGTGTTGGAGCCGCCGGCGGCCGGGGAGGAGATGATCTCGGCGCCCCACATGCCGAGCAGGTCCCGGCGCTCCTGCGAGGTGTTCTCCGGCATCACGCACACCATGCGGTAGCCCTTGAGCTTGGCGGCCATGGCGAGGGAGATGCCGGTGTTGCCCGAGGTGGGCTCCAGGACGGTGCAGCCCGGGGTGAGCCGGCCGTCCTTCTCCGCCTGCTCGATCATGTGCAGCGCGGGACGGTCCTTGACGGAGCCGGTGGGGTTGCGGTCCTCCAGCTTCGCCCAGATGCGGACGTCGGCGGACGGCGAGAGCCGCGGCAGGCGCACCAGAGGGGTGTTGCCCACCGCGGCCAGCGGGGAGTCGTAGCGCATCGCTGCTCAGCGACCGATCAGCGCATGCCGCCGGCGACGGCCGGCAGGATCGTCACGGTGTCGCCGTCCGACAGCTTGGTGTCGATGCCGTCGATGAAGCGCACGTCCTCGTCGTTCAGGTAGACGTTGACGAAGCGGCGCAGCTTGCCCTCGTCCACGATGCGGGCCTGGATGCCCGCGTGCCGGGTCTCGAGGTCGGCGAACAGCTCGGCGAGGGTGTTCCCGCTGCCCTCCACCGCCTTCTCACCGTCGGTGTACGTGCGGAGGATGGTCGGGATGCGGACCTCGATGGCCATGGTTGCGGGCTCCTGTCGGAAGGTGTGTGGTCTGGGGGCGCACGGCTGGGGGTCCCCCCAGGCGTTCAGCACTGGGGGAGCGCCGCGGCCACGGCCGTACGGCGGCAGGGAACGTCAACAGATGGCGCTGTTCAGCCTGCACAGGTCGACGTGCAGCCGCGCCACGAGCAGCGTGCCCGGCGCCTTCTCGCTCACGTCGTTCAGAACCATGGGGTCATCGTATCGATTCCCGGTCCGGGTTCCCGAGTGTGATCTCGCATGCTGGATGAATTCCGGCCGGATCGCGAGATCAGTACGCCTCTACGATCCTGACCTCCTCCTCCGTGACCTCGCCTTCCACGATCCGGAACGAGCGGAACTGGAAGTCGCCGAGGTCGTCGGTGTCGCGGGTGGAGACGAGGACGTAGTGGGCGCCGGGCTCGTTGGCGTAGGAGATGTCGGTGCGCGAGGGGTAGGCCTCGGTGGCGGTGTGGGAGTGGTAGATGACCACCGGGTCCTCGTCGCGGTCGTCCAGCTCGCGGTAGAGCCTCAGCAGGTCGCCCGAGTCGAACTCGTAGAAGGTCGGCGACATCGCCGCGTTCAGCATCGGGATGAAGCGCTCGGGGCGGTCCGAGCCCGCCGGGCCGGCCACGACGCCGCACGCCTCGTCGGGGTGGTCCTTGCGCGCGTGGGCGACGATCTGGTCGACGAGGGCCTGGGTGATGGTCAGCATGCCGTCAGGATAAGCAGAAGGGCCGTTCCGTACCGAGGGTTGGTACGGAACGGCCCATATGCCGGACGTCCTGAGCGGCAGCCGCAGCGGGGCACCACGAGAGCCCCGTGCGGCTGGACGTCCCGGAGGGATGGTCAGCGCTTGCGGAAGGCCGCGGCCCCCGGGTTGCGGCGCCGGAGCACCCAGTAGGAGACGCCGAGGATCGCGGCCCACAGCGGTGCACAGTAAAGCGAGACCCGGGCGTCCTTGTCGATGCCCATGAGCACGATCACCATGAAGATGAACGCCAGCGCGAAGATGCTCGTGTACGGCGCTCCCGGCGCGCGGAACTCGCTCTGCGGCAGCAGCCCGACCCTTGCCCTGGCCCGGTACCGGATCTGGCAGACCAGGATGACGATCCAGGCCCACATGCCGGAGATGGTCGCGAAGGACACCACGTAGTCGAACGCCTTGCCCGGCCACTGGTAGTTGATCCAGACACCGACCAGCATCAGCGCGGCGGAGAACGTCGTGCCGAACAGCGGGGTACCGCTGCGCGTCAGCCTGGTGAAGACCTTCGGGCCCTGGCTGTTGAGCGCCAGGTCGCGCAGCATGCGGCCGGTGGAGTACATGCCGGAGTTGCAGGAGGACAGCGCGGCGGTCAGGACGACGAAGTTCACGATGCCGGCGCCGACGGACAGGCCCATCTTCTGGAACGCCGCGACGAAGGGGCTCACGCCCGGGTGGAACTCGGTCCACGGCACGACCGACAGGATCATGATCAGCGCGCCGACGTAGAAGACGGCGATACGCCACGGCACGGTGTTGATCGCCTTCGGCAGCACCGTCCTGGGGTCCTTGGACTCGCCCGCCGTGACGCCGACCAGTTCGACGGCGAGGAAGGCGAACATGACCATCTGCAGGGTCATCAGCGTGTTGCCGACGCCGTGCGGGAAGAAGCCGCCGTCGTTCCACAGGTGACTGACCGAGGCGGTCTTCCCCGCGTCGGAGAAGCCGACCGTGAGGATGCCGGCGCAGATCAGGATCATGCCGATGATCGCGGTGACCTTGACCATGGAGAACCAGAACTCCAGCTCGCCGAAGAGCTTCACGGAGATCAGGTTGGCGCCGTACAGGACGATCGTGAAGATCAGGGACGACACCCACTGCGGGATGTCGAACCAGTACGTCATGTAGGCGGCCGCGGCCGTGACCTCGGTGATGCCGGTGACCACCCAGAACAGCCAGTACGTCCAGCCGGTGACGAAGCCCGCGAAGGGGCCGATGAACTCGCGCGCGTACTCCGAGAAGGAGCCCGACACCGGGCGGTACATCAGCAGTTCGCCGAGCGCGCGCATGATCAGGAAGATGACGAGGCCCGCGACGGCGTAGGCCAGGATCAGACTGGGGCCCGCCTTGGAAATGCCCTTGCCCGCGCCGAGGAACAGGCCGGTGCCGATGGCCCCGCCGATGGCGATCATCTGGATCTGGCGGGAACCGAGCCCGCGCTGATACCCCTCGCCGCCCTCGCCGTCCGCGGTCCGCGCGGCCTCTTCGCCGTCGCGATGCTGGTCGACCTGCGCTGAGGTCATGTGTGGTGCGCCTTTCTCCATGCCGACCCGGGCCTTCGTCGCGTCGGCCGCGGATCGGGTTTCGATCCCCCCGGATGGATGGAGCAGGGCGGGATTCGCGGTCCCGCCCCCTGCCTGGCCGACGGTCGTCGGCTCGGTGGCGCACCCGGCCGGACATGGGTGGTGTCGGCCGGGCGGTCGTGAAGATTTATCACGGCCGCAATATTGATCACGGAGAAGGGTTGTGACGCACCCCACAGGAAAAGACGGACAAAGACCCCTCGAATGCGGCAAACCAGGCCGCAACGGTGACGGGATCGTTATCCGGATTTGAGCGTCCGCTGAGCGAACACGAAAACGGTCGGGACTATGACATAAGGGTCGTCACCAGGGTCTCCTGGAGGCCGCCCAGCCACAGATAGGCCATCACCATCGGCTTGCGCGGGTCCTCGTCCGGGAGCCGGTAGAGCAGGTCGGTGTCGTCCTCGTCGGTGATCTCCAGCCGGGCACCGATCGCGAGCCGGAGATCGTTGAGGGCGCCCAGCCACCGCCGGGACTCCTCCGGCGACAGGTTCAGCACCGCCCCGCCCTCGTCCACCGGCGCCAGCGCGTCCAGGCTGCGGATCACCGCGAGCGCGTTCTCCCGCTTGCCGGCCCTCAGGTCGTTCTCGGTGTAGCGGCGGAACTCGGCCGAGTGGGCCCGCTGCTCCTCGGCCTGGGCGGGCGAGTCCGGGGCCTGCTCGGGGTCGCTGTAGGCGTCCGGGAAGAGCCTTCTGAGCACCGGATCGGCGGGCGGCTCGCTCGGACCCTCCGCGAACAGCTCGGCGAGCGGGTCCTTCGGGCTGTCGGCGCCCGGCCCGGGGCCGATGAGCTCCAGCAGCTGGACGGCCAGCGACCGGATGATGGAGATCTCGACGTCGTCGAGTGCGACGGCCGCGCCGCCGCCGGGGAGCGGTTCGAAATGTCCGGGCATGTAAATGGGTTCGCTACTTCCGGTCCTGCGGACGGGGGCGGGTCATTTCCGGTCCTGCTGAAGGGTGGCCCACAGACCGTAACCGTGCATCGCCTGCACGTCGCGTTCCATCTCCTCGCGCGTGCCACTGGAGACGACCGCCCGGCCCTTGTGGTGGACGTCGAGCATGAGCTTGGTGGCCTTGTCCTTGGAGTAGCCGAAGTACGACTGGAAGACGTACGTCACATAGCTCATGAGGTTGACCGGGTCGTTGTGCACGATCGTGACCCAGGGGACGTCGGGCTCGGGTACGGCGAAGACCTCCTCCGCCGACTCTGTGCGTTCGATCTCTAGGGGCGCGGGTGACGTCACAGTGCCCATGCTGCCACGGCGAGGAAAAATCGTCACACCGACGAAAAGGGAGTACGATCAGTTGCCATGAACACAGCGGACCTTCGGCTGCCGGTGGATGTTCCCTCGACGGCGCTCTTCACGGACCAGTACGAGCTGACGATGCTGCAGGCCGCCCTGAAGGCGGGTACGGCCGAACGGCGGAGCGTGTTCGAGGTCTTCACCAGGCGGCTGCCGGACGGGCGCCGCTACGGCGTGGTGGCGGGCACCGGGCGCGTGCTGGACGCGGTGGAGAACTTCCGCTTCGACGCGGACGTCCTCGGCTTCCTGCGCGAGCGGAAGATCGTCGACGAACAGACCCTGGAGTGGCTCGCCGGCTACCGCTTCGCCGGGGACGTCTGGGGCTACCCCGAGGGCGAGGTCTACTTCCCCGGCTCGCCGATCATGCGCGTCGAGGGCACCTTCGCCGAGTGCGTGCTGCTGGAGACGGTGATCCTCTCCATCCTCAACCACGACTCCGCGATCGCCGCGGCCGCCTCCCGGATGGCCTCCGCCGCGGGCGAGCGCCCGCTGATCGAGATGGGCGCCCGCCGCACTCACGAACTGGCCGCGGTCGCCGCCGCACGCGCCGCGTACGTCGGCGGCTTCGCGACCACCTCCGACCTCGCGGCAGGCTTCCGCTACGGCATCCCGACGGTCGGCACCTCGGCCCACGCCTTCACCCTGCTCCACGACCGCGAGCGGGACGCCTTCCAGGCCCAGGTCGACACCCTCGGCCGGGGCACCACCCTGCTCGTGGACACCTACGACGTCGCCGAGGCCGTCCGCACGGCGGTGGAGGTGGCCGGCCCCGAGCTGGGCGCGGTCCGCATCGACTCCGGCGACCTGCTGCTCGTGGCGCACCGGGTGCGCCAGCAGCTGGACGAGCTGGGCGCCACGAACACCAAGATCGTGGTCACCTCCGACCTGGACGAATACGCGATCGCCTCGCTGGCCGCCGCCCCGGTGGACGCGTACGGCGTCGGCACCCAGCTGGTCACCGGCTCCGGGCACCCGACCGCCTCCATGGTCTACAAGCTGGTCGCCCGTGCCGAGACCGCCGACCCGAAGGCACCGCTCGTGCCGGTCGCGAAGAAGTCCAGCGGCGGCAAGACCTCCCTCGGGGGCCGCAAGTGGGCGGCCCGCCGGCTGGACGCGGACGGGGTGGCCGAGGCCGAGGTCGTGGGCACCGGCGCGGTACCGGCGGAGCTCGCCGACCACCGGCTGCTGGTCCAGCTGATCAAGAGCGGGGACGTCGTCGCCCGCGAACCCCTGGACGTGCCCCGGGACCGCCATATCGCCGCCCGCGCGAACCTTCCCCTCTCCGCCACCCAGCTCTCCCGAGGGGAACCCGTCCTTCCGACGGAGTACGTCCGGGGGCCCTCGGGTAGCTAAAGCGGGACCGCCGCCCGTCCACGCCCCACGCCCCCTCCCCTACGGGGCCGTAAGTCTCTAGGCTCAGTTACTTGGACCTCAGTCGAAGGACACCCACCATGCGCCGCGCCTTGATCGTCGTAGATGTGCAGAACGACTTCTGCGAGGGGGGCAGCCTCGCGGTGGCCGGAGGTGCGGACGTCGCCGCCGCCGTCACCGAGCTGATCGGCCAGGCGGCGGGCACCGGATACCGCCATGTGGTGGCCACCCGGGACCACCACATCGCGCCCGGCGGCCACTTCGCCGACAACCCCGACTTCGCCCACTCCTGGCCCGCGCACTGTGTCGCGGGCACGGAGGGGGTGGGCTTCCACCCCAACTTCGCCCCCGCCGTCGCCTCCGGCGCGGTCGACGCGGTCTTCTCCAAGGGGGAGTACTCGGCGGCCTACAGCGGCTTCGAGGGCAAGGAGGAGAACGGCACCTCCCTGGCCGACTGGCTCCGCGCCCGCCACATCGACGAGGTCGACGTGGTCGGCATAGCCACGGACCACTGCGTGCGCGCCACCGCACTGGACGCGGTGCGGGAGGGCTTCCGCACCCAGGTCCTGCTGGACCTCACGGCCGGGGTGGCTCCGGAGACGACGGAGAGGGCCCTGGAGGAGATGCGGGAGGCGGGGGTGGAGCTGACGGGCAAGCCCGTGGTCAGTGGCTAGAGATCACTGCACCACCGCTGACCTGCGAAGAAGTGCCCGGATGGGATGCCACAGCTCGTTCACGATGACACCGTTGTCGGCCGGTGCCGTGCGCCATATCAGGCCGTCCGGGTGGTGCAGTACGGCGGTGATCTCGTCCGGTGTGGGAGGCGCGGCGTTCCCCCGGAGGTAGATCGCACGCAACCCCAGGTTGCGGAGCCTGGTCAGGGCTCGGGCGCGGTTCTGGGCGTGCACCAGTACCCGCACCGCGGCGGAGCCGTAGGGCAGGTTCAGCGCCACCACGACCGTGCCGTTCGGCAGCTTGCAGAAGCCTCCAGCGGCCATGCGGTCACATCCCCGTTTCGGTCGGTGTCAATAAGCGATCCACAGCACGCACCTAAACACGATCGGCGGCGACCCGCCAAGGGGTTGCCGCCGATACGCGTCTGACCTGCGAAAATGCGAACTACTTCACCGCTGGACCAACCTTGAGCAAGATCGTCGAGCCGTTCTTGGCCTGCTTGACGATGGTGATCCTGGTGTTGGTGTCAGTGACCCTCACACCCCCCGTGGGGTTCGACGGGTCGTAGTAGGTGCCGGTGTGGTCGTCGAAGACCGGCACCCCCTTCGACGCCTTGATCACCGTCGCGACGTCGGCCTTGTTCAGGGTGATGCCGTCCGTGCCGTACAGGCTGAACGGGGAGTCGTAGGCCTGCATGCGGTTGCGCATCAGCGTGCCGTCGGACCACTTCAGGGCCGTCGGGTGCGAGTCGATCGGCAGGATCAGACCGAAACCCGGGTGGCCGTTGGCGCTGTTGGTGTTGTTGTCCGCCTCGGAGGTGTCCCACTTCCAGATCAACAGGCCGTTCTGGTACGGGTAGTGCTCCACCCAGCCCGGACGGGTCGTGGAGAAGCCGAAGTTGTACGGGCCCGTCCTCAGCGTCCTGTCGTACGACACGTACTGCCGGTTCTCGGCGATGTAGTACTGCTTGTAGTCCTTGGTGAAGGACGCGCCGATGCAGGAGAAGCCCGCCGCGGTCCAACCGGCGTCCTGCGTCTCGGCGTTGTCCGAGAAGAGCGGCGTGCCGTCGGCGGTCACGGTGATCTCGTCGGCCGTGAAGCCGTTCCCCGCGACACCGCTGTCCGTGGCGTAGCGGAAGCGCAGGTCGATCTTCCTGCCCGCGTAGGCGTCCAGCGAGTACGACAGCTTCTTGTGGGTCTGCGAGAAGCCGGTCAGCGCCGGCTTGCCGCTGCCGTCACGCCCGATGGCCCGACCGTCCGCCGTGCCGTCCAGGACGGTCCAGTTGGCACCGCCGTCGGTCGACGCCTCGGCGTAGACGAAGTCGTAGCCGTCCTCGGTGGCCCACCAGCCGTCCAGGTCCAGCTTCGCCGAGGACCTGCCGGTGAGGTCGACGGACCGGGTGAGCGTGTTCTTCAGGTCGTTGCCGCTGCCGCTCCACCACTGGGCCCTGCCCTCGGCGGGCTGGGTGATCGTGGTGGTGACCGCCTTGTCCGGCAGGTTGACCACGAGGGCCTGCTTGTCCCAGGTGTTGTACTCGGCGACGCCCAGCTTGTGCGTGGACTGCGTACCGGCCTCGGCGGTGTCGTAGTTCAGCCAGCCGAGCTGCAGCTTGTCCCAGGCGTTCATGTCGCCGGGCAGGTCGCCGATGGACTCCCGGCCGGTGCCGAGCCAGGAGCCGGAGGACATCAGGGTCCAGAAACCGGTGGAGTTGTCGCCGCCGGCGGTGTCGTACTCGTCGGGCAGGCCGAGGTCGTGGCCGTACTCGTGGGCGAAGACGCCGAGGCCGCCGTTCTCCGGCTGGATGGTGTAGTCGCCGACCCAGATGCCGGTGTCGCCGACCTGGGCGCCGCCGAGCTTGTTGTCCGCCGGGCCGGTGGAGCCGGCGTCGGTGCCGAAGGCGTACCAGCGGTCGGCCCAGATCGCGTCCTTGCCCTGCGCGCCGCCGCCAGCGGACTCGTCCTCACCGGCGTGCACGATCTGGAAGTGGTCGATGTAGCCGTCGGGCTCGTTGAAGTTGCCGTCGTGGTCGTGGTCGTACCGGTCCCACTGGTCGTACTGGGCGAGGTCCTTCTTGATGTCCGCGTCGGTCCGGCCGGCCGCCTTCTGCTGGGCGACCCAGGCGTTCAGGCCGTCGCTGACCACGTTCCACACGCTCGGGCAGTTGGTCTGACCGCAGGCGTTGTTGCCGTAACGGGCCTCGTTGTACGGGACCTTGACCCAGTCCGTGACCTCGCCGTCCACCGAGTAGCGGCCCGAGGACTGCTTCTCGTAGTACTTCTTCAGCGACTCGGTCTTGTTGCCGGTGCCGAAGTAGAGGTCCTGGTAGTGCTTCTGGTTGTAGTCCTGCTGCCAGGCCGTGGAGTTGTCCTTCTTCCGGTCCGGCGCGGCGATGGTGTTGTGCAGCGGGCCGGCCGTGCCGCCGAACTTCGGGTCGGTCCTGTCCCCGAACTCCACCAGGATCGTGAAGATCCTGTCGGTCTTCTCGCGGCTCAGCTCGACGTACTTGCCCTTGCCTTTACGGCTCTTGAGCTGGACCACCTTGGAGCCGTCGCGCTCCTGCGCCGTGGCCTTCCCCGATATGAGCTGGTTCAGCGCCTCTTGGCGCTGGGCCGCCTGGGTCTTGCTGAGCGGGCCGTCGAGGTCGTGTGCCCGCTGGTTCACCGGGGCCGGGTCGTGCCGGCCTGTGGCCGCGGACCGGGTCGGGGTGCTCGCCTCCGCGACGGCGAAGGTGGCGAACGTGGCGGAGGCCGCGGCGAGCGTCACGCCGATCGCGGCCGCTCTGAACGTCCAGGATCTGCTGGTCACTTGAGTTCCTCCCCTGCGCCTGTTCGGCGCATGTCAAGTGACGACATTTGACTAGAGGTTTAGAAGAAAAGACAGATCTTGACTCGGCCACTTCCTCTGCACTATGCGCAGATGGCGTCCGCTTTACGGTTACCGTGCTTCCTGTGCGCCCCCCGTGCACCGGTACCGTGGGTTAGGTCACGCTTACCGGGGGTCCCCTTCGGGCATGCACGCGAAGAGAGTCGAATGGCACGCCCCGATCCCCCGAAGAATCCCCCGAAGAGTTCCGAGGACACGATTGCCATGCCTCGTCCGACTGCCGCACAGCTCGTTTACGGTTCGTGCACCGTGATCTTCTCGACGCTCGCCATGCTGCTGCTGTCCCAGACGAGTTCAGGCCTCGGGGTCACCGTCATCGCCCTCGCGGCGCTGGCCCTCGGGCTGCTCGTGGCGATGACGGTGCCGCTGCCGAAGGTCCGTACGACCGAGGCGACCACCGAGGCAGCCACCGACGCACCGGCCCAGGCACCGGCCGACGACCGGCCTGTGCGGGGGCGCGGCGCCGAACCCGCGCCCCAGGAGCAGCCGGTGTCCACCGCCCTGTGAACAGCGGGCACACGAAAGCGGCGGGTCCGTGACGGCGCGGACCCGCCGCTTTCGCATGGGCACCCAGGACGGTTCGCTCAACCGGTGCTGACCACCACCGTCCTGGCCGCCTTGTCGTGCAGCCCCTGCTTGTAGGGCTTGTCGAAGTAGCTCCAGCCGCCGCAGATCGCCGTCCAGATGCAGGCACAGCAGAAGGCGAACGGCACCCACAGCACCAGGGCGCGGATCAGGTTCGTCTGCACCGAGGGGGTGGCGCCGTTGTCCAGGTTCGCCACCCGCATGTTGAACCACTTCTTGCCGAGGGTCTGGCCGTACCGGGTCATCATGAACGTGTCGTACGCGACGTACAGCGCGACCGCGATGAAGGACTGTCCCACGGACTTGCCGACCTCGACGTGATCGCCGTTGACCTGGTACTCGCGCACTCCGAACGCCCAGGTGAGCAGCCAGACGACGATGCCGACCAGGATCATGTCGACGATCCGCGCGACCGTCCGCCTGGCGCTGTCGGCGAGCGGGGGCATGCCGGCGAGCGGGTCGGCGGGGTAGCCACCGGCACCCGCGCCGTAGGGGCCGGTGCCGTAGGGCCCGCCTCCGTGGGGGCCGCCGCCGTAGGGAGGGGGCTGGTCCCCGCCGTACGGGGGCGGTGGCTGGTCGCCGTACGGCGGCGGTGGCTCGCCGCTCCCGTACGGGGGTGGCTGGCCGCCGCCCGGGGGTTGCCCGCCGCCCGGCGGCGGCTTCTGCGCACCGCCGTACGGGGCGTCGTACGGCGAGCCCGGCCCCTGGTCCGACGGGGGCCGCTTCCTGAACGGGTCGTCCTCGGGGGGCTGCTCTCCGGAGCCGGGGGGCGGTTCGCTGCTCATGGCCCGAGTGGACCGCGAACGCCCCGGCTCCGCACCCGGCGGACGGCCGTACGGAGTACGGCCGTGCCCCGCGCTCAGCCCGCGACGAACGTGTGCGCCGCCTTGTCGTGCCAGCACTGGCGCCAGGGCCGGTCGAACAGGCACCACAGCACGCCCACGATCCCGATGCCGAGCAGCCCGGGCACGCTGTACACCAGCCAGCGGCGCAGCGCCGGGCCGAAGGTCGGAGGCTCGTGCGCCTCGATGTCCCGGACCTCCAGACCGAGCAGCTTCTTGCCCAGGGTGCGGCCCCACTTGGCGGTCGGCAGCACCTCGTACCCGACGCCGGCCAGCAGCAGCACGGCGAGCACGATGCCGAGGCTGGTGGCGGTCGTGCCGTCGAGCAGCCAGACGGTGACCTCGCGGCCGGACAGCCTGGCCGCGTCGATCTTCTGCTGGACATGGTCGAGGGCCTTGGTGCCGAGCGGTACCGCGGCGGCGGCCATCACGGCGCCCACGACCAGGGTGTCGATCAGCCGGGCGGCGCACCGCTTGCCGAGCCCGGCGGGACGGGCGGCGGCCTGCCGGCGCGCGGCGGCCTGGAACAGGTCCTCCACCGGCGGTTTCCACGGCGCCACGGGCTGCTCGTCCCCGCCGCCGGCCAGCTGGTGCACCTGCTGCGCCCAGGACGCCTGTCCGCCACCGGGCCCGCTGGTCACCGGGGTGACCGGGACTCCGCCCTGCGCCGGTACCGAGGGCGCGACGGCCGCCTGGGCGGGGGGTGCGGGCTGGGCCTGCGGTGCCTGCCCGGCGGCGGCACGGGCGGCGGCGGCCTTGCCGGCACCGAAACCGGGGCCTCCGGCCGGGGAGGCGGGGTTCGGGGAGGCAGCGGCGGGGTTCGCGGTGGGCGGGGTGGGAGCGCCGACGGGGCCCTGGGGGCCGAAGCCGCCGGGCGCCGGCCCCGCGCCGGAGGCGTGCGGGCCGAAACCGGCACCGGCGCCGGGGGTCTGCGGCCCGAAGCCGCCGGGCGCCGCGGGCGAACCGGCCGCACCCGCGTCGTGGCCGGCCGCGCCCGTGCCGGAGC
>NZ_JBEPBF010000140.1:0-26116 GCF_040298985.1 Streptomyces sp. NPDC001093
AAGGCGGCGACGCGGTGGCAGTTCTGGAAGGCGAGAGCGATGCCGAAGTGCCGTTCCAGGCTGCCGCGGATGGCGTCGCTGGACAGGGCGCGCAGCAGCTGTCCGCGCTCCTTCTCGGAGGGCGGCGGGGTCTGGTTGTCGGCGAACTCTGCGGTGCCGGAGTGCAGTTCGTCCGCCAGGCGGGCGATGAGGTCGTAGGCGTACGGCAGGGAGGTGCGGACCGTTTCCACGAAGTCCTGCTCCCGCACCTCGCCGTTCTCGGCCTCGGCGAGCAACTGCGGGGAGACGTCGAGTGACATGAAGGGCTGTCCTGTTCTGTGGTTCTGTTCTTGAGGCGGTGGGGGGTCAGGCGAGGGCGCCGAGGGCCGCCGGGCCGTGCTGGAAATCAGGGTCGACCTGGGTGGCGAGGTCCGTGCCGGTCGCCTTGTTGGCCCAGGCGGCGGCGTTGCGCAGGTGGAACTCCACGGCGTGCTTCTGGAAGGCCGCCCAGTCCTTGTGACGGCTGTCCACGGCCGCGCGCAGCAGGTCCAGGGTGCGGATGTTGTGCGGCTCCAGCCCGCCGTGGCCGCGGCCCTGTTCCTGGGCGCGGACATGGGAGGACAGCTCGCAGTGGGCGAGCAGGTCCCCGCCGACGTGCTCCTCGAGGAAGAGCAGGTCGTCCTCGCCGGTGACCTTGTTGCCGACCACGGCGACCGGGATGCCGAACTCGGCCGCGTGGTCGCGGTACTGGCGGTACACGGAGAGGCTCTTGCGGGTCGGCTCGACGACCAGGAAGGTCATGTCGAAGCGGGTGAACAGGCCGGAGGCGAAGGCGTCGGCGCCGGCGGTCATGTCGACGACGACGTACTCGCCGGGGCCGTCCACGAGGTGGTTGAGGTACAGCTCGACCGCACCGAGCTTGGAGTGGTAACAGGCCACTCCCAGGTCGCTCTCCGCGAAGGCGCCGGTGACCATGAGCGGTACGGCGCCGACCTCCTGGACGTGGTGCCCGTGGATCTCGTCGTCGCCGAGCAGCCGCAGCAGCCGGGAGCCGCGTCCGGGCGGGGTCGTCTTGGCCATGGCCTCGAGAGACGGGATCCGCGGGTTGCTGCCCCGCAGGTACTCCTTGATCTCGTTCGTGCGCGCGCTGAGCGGCGGCGCGGCGAAGACCTCGTCCTCGCCGAGACCGAGCGCGTAGGCCAGGTGCTGGTTGATGTCGCCGTCGATCGCGACGACCGGCGCGCCCGAGTGCGCCAGGTGACGGGAGAAGAGGGCCGACAGGGTCGTCTTGCCGCTGCCGCCCTTGCCGACGAAGGCAACGCGCATGGCTAGCCACCCCCTCTATTGAAAATGGATGTCATAAGCATAGGCTGGAGGGGCGGCCGGGTGCTGTCAAATCACTCGAGCGTCAACTCGCCGAGGACTACGGCGCGTTGGTGTTCCCCCCCGGCGGCAAACGGGGGATCCCCTTCGCCCATACGGAGGACACGCGGAGATGAGCGATACCGCAGGCGGCCGTCAAGAAAAGGGCTGGGCCCGCGCCGCAGTGGTGCGACGCGAGCCCAGCCCTTGCCGGTCGGAGGGCGACGCCGTCAGAAGGCGCCGGTGCCGTCGGGTGTGCCGAGACCGGTCGGCCCGTCGTATCCCGGACCCCCGGTGCACAGGTAACCGCCGCCGCAGGAGCCGTTGCTGCCCGAGGTGACGTCGTTGAGCGCCGACCTGTGGCTGTACGGATACGAGCCGTCAACGACCTGAGAGGTGTTTCCGGCCAGGGCGTAGACGCTCGCGATGATCGGCGACGCGACACTGGTGCCACCGACCTCGACCCATCCGTCGGCCCCCTGCGCGAGACCGAGTTGAAGCTCGGTGTCGCACAGCAACGCGCCGCCGCAGCTGTTGTACGTGTCGTAGACCGCCACCCCGGTGGAGGGATCGGCGACCGCGGCCACATCGGCGACGGCACGCCTGGAGCATCCGGAGTCATGCTGCCAGGACGGCTTGGCCTCGTACGCCGAGCAGCCCGAGCCCGCGCCGCTCCAGGCGGTCTCGGTCCAGCCACGCGAGTTGGACGCCTTGCTCAGCGAGGTGCCGCCCACGGCGGTGACGTGCGGGGAGGAGGCCGGCCAGGAGACGCCGTAACCGGAGTCACCCGAACTCGCTGTGATCGCGACGCCGGGGTGGTTGAAGTGCGAGTCGAAGGAGGTGATGGTGTTGTCCTCGGACCCGCCCCAGCTGTTGGAGAGCGAGACGACGCCCGAAGTGGTGGCGGCGGTGTCCTCGGCCGTCATGAGATCCGCGACGTTCGCCGAGTTCGCCTCGACCAGGAGGATGTGGCAGCCGGGGCAGGCCGCCGAGACCATGTCGAGGTCGAGGCTGATCTCCTCGGCCCATCCGTGGTCACCCGAGGGCAGCGGCGATGCCTGGCCCCGCTGATTCACCTTGCGGAAGCAGCCGTTGGCGGTGGTGCACGACGGCAGACCGTAGGCGCTGCGGTAGGCGGCCAGGTCGGACTCGGCGTTCGGGTCGTCCATGGCGTCGACGATGGCCACCGTTCGACCGGATCCCGAGGTACCGCCCAGTTTGTAGGCGGAACGCAGATCGGACGGCGTATACCCCACCGAGGTCGGGGATCCGGTGACGAACGGCGACATGCGGCCCGAGGCGGTGCGGTGGGCCTTCATGACGCCGAAACAGCGGACCTGTCCCGCTTGCGAGGGATGGAAGCAGCCGAAGCCCGTCGTCCCCGCGGAGGCGGACGCGCGCGGGGCGGATGAGACGGCGGCTGCCTGGGCACCGGTGGCCAGGCCGATGGTGAGGGCGGTGACGGCGAAGGTGAGCACGGCGGTGAGGGCAGCTGCCATCCGCCGCACCCGCCGTCCCGGTCGGTGGTGGTGGATCACCAGGGATCCGGAGGGTATCTCGCGTCGGTGCATCAAGCCTCCGTGCGGTTTGAGGCGGTTTCAGGCGGTTCGAAAGGGCCGGACCTGGCGAAAAGCAGCATTGACAGAAGGCTGTGAGGTCAGCTGCGGGCCGGTTGGTTCACCATGCGGTCGCCCTCTTACGCTGGTCAAGGCCGTGCCGATGCAGGTCTTGTGAGGCTGCCGCGATGAGTGAGTGAACCGCCGTACCGGCGCGGTGGAGGTCCACTGACAGCACCGGCCCGAGGGCCGCCCGCCGTGAACGGCCCGGAGACCGGGCGTCAGTCCACCAGTACCGGCACCGTCTCCCTGGCCCGGCTCACCTCCCGCAGGTCGAGGTCCACGGACGTGAAGTCCGCAGCCGGGCCCAGCGTTGCGCGGACCTCGCCGAGCGGCGAGACGACCAGGCTGCCGCCGACCCCCGTGGGTGCCGCACCGGACGCGGCGCCGACGCCGTCGGTCCCGCCCGGATCGGCCTGGCCGCAGGCGACGACGAAACTCGTCGAATCCAGCGCCCGGGCGCGGGCCAGCAGCGTCCACTGGTCGAGCTTGCCCGGGCCCGCGCCCCACGAGGCGGGCACGACCGTCACCAGGGCGCCACGTGTGGCGAGTTCGGTGAACAGGCCGGGAAAGCGGATGTCGTAGCAGGTGGCGACGCCGATCCGGACGCCGCCGACGTCCACGGTCAGCGGCTCGGTGCCGGGCGCGACCGTGTCGGACTCCCGGTGCCCGAAGGCGTCGTACAGATGGATCTTGTCGTAGCGCCCGAGGAGCCCGCCGGGGCCGGCCACGATCACCGTGTTGTGGACACGGCCGTCGGCGGCAGGGGTGAACATCCCGGCCACGACGGTGAGTCCGGCGGCGGCCGCGAGCTCCCGCACCCGGGTGGCCCACGGGCCGTCCAACGGCTCGGCGACCGCTCGCAGCGGTACTCCGAAGCGGCACATCGTCGCCTCGGGCAGCACCAGGAGCATCGCCCGCGCGGCCGCGGCCCGGGCGACCTCCTGCTCGACGAGGAGGAGGTTCGCCCCCGGGTCCGCGGTGCTGCTGATCTGGCCGAGCGCGACGCGCAGGAACGCGGACGCGGTCACAGGGACTTCAGGACGGCCGTCAGGCGGTCCAGGCCGGCCACCAGGTGGTCGTGCCGGGCGGCCGAGTACGCGATCCGCACGTGGTCGGCGTAACGACCCTGCTGGAGCGGGTCGTAGAAGGTGCCGACGGAGTAGACGATCCCGGCCTCCCGCGCCCGCTCGGCGAGCGACTCCGCGCTCGCGAGGCCGCCGCTCACCTTCGCCCAGACGAAGAAGCCGCCCGCGGGGTCGTCGAACTCCAGCCGGTCGCCCGCCTCGCGCAGGCTGCGCACGGTGAGTTCGGCGCGCTCGCGGTAGATGTCCCTGCCCCGCGCGAGGAGTTGCTCGAACCAGCCGTCGCGGGCGAGCAGGGTGCGGGCGATGGCCTGGGAGAGGGTCGAGCTCTGGAAGTCGTAGCGGCGCCGCAGGTTGATGACGTGCGGGGCCAGCCACTCGGGGGCGATCAGCCAGCCCAGGCGCAGGCCCGGGCCGAGCGTCTTGGCGAAGGTCTGCACGACCACCACCCGGTCGCTGCCCAGCGGGAAGTCGGGCTCGCCCCGGCCGTCGGGCGAGAAGTGGCGGTACGGGTTGTCGGACAGCACGAAGAAGCCGTACCGCTCGGCCAGTTCGACCAGCTGCAGACGCTTCTGGTACGGCAGCAGGCCGCCGGCCGGGTTGTGGAAGTCCGGCACCGTGTAGACGGCCTTGGGGCGCAGCCCGCCGCGCAGCCGCTCGGCGAGGACGTCGACGTCGAGGCCGTGCGGGCCCACCGGGACGGGGTGGATGTCGGCGCCGGTGTTCTCGATGATGCGGATCGTGTCGGGGAAGACGGGGTCGTCCACGACGATCACGTCACCCGGCTCGGCCACGGCCTGGAGCGCGAGCGCGGTGCCGTGCAGTCCGCCGTTGGTGATCAGCACGCGGGAGGGATCCACGCCCTCCCCGGCGGCGATGAGCGAACGCAAGGCCGGATCACCCGCGTTGGGGCCGTACGCGAGCGCGGGCCCACCGGTGTCCGGCCCGGCCAGCAGGTCGTTCGTCACCTCCCTGATCTCGGCCAGCGGCAGCGCCTCGACGGCGGGCGCGCCGCTGACGAGGTTCACGAAGTCGAGGCCCGGCCTGCGGGCGGGGACGGCGTAGGGGGAGGAGAGGGAGAGCGCGGAGATGCGGGAGGAGATCAGAGTGTCGGGGGCGGGGGTGGTGAGCGCAGTGGTCATGCCGGGGTCCTTGCCGTGAGTGCGTACGGTACGGCCCGCCCTGCGGGTGTGGCTGTGCAGGAGGCGGGGTGAGGGGACCAGGCCGAAGCCCGGTCCGGGGAGTGGTTCGGCTCGGTGACGGATGCGGTCGATGGTGTACGGCGGCACGGTCAGGCCGGGGGCGAACCACTCGTCCTGGCGGCCGGACTCGACGGCGACCAGCCCGTCGACATGGGCCGCGAGCAGCCGGCCCGCCGCCCACAGCGGGCCCACCTCGGCCACCTGGACGCCGAGCTGGGCGCGCAGGCCGAGGGTGCGGGCGCGGCGCAGCATCCGCAGACTTGCCAGCGGGCCGCCGCACTTGGACACGCGGACGTTGACGTAGGTCGCCGCGGCGTGCCTGATCGCGTCGTCGAGGTCGGCGGGGACGACCGCCGACTCGTCCAGCATCACGGGACAGCCGGCCTCCCGCTGGATGCGGTGCAGGGTGGCCCAGTCGCGGGGGCGGGTGGGTTCCTCCAGCCAGTCGACCGTGTCCGCGAGGAGGGCGGCCGCTCGCAGGGCCTGCGCGGGCGACCAGGCGCCGTTGGCGTCGACGGACACCGTGGTGCGGGCCGGGTCGGTGAACTCCCGTGCGGCCAGCACGAGGTCGCGCGTCGCCCGGGGGTCGGGCAGGCCCTTGACCTTGACGTGGGTCAGGCGGGAACGCGCCTCGGCCGACAGGGCGCCGAGCAGCTCCCCGGGCGTGCGGCTGGCGTCGACGACCAGTGCGGAGGCGGGGACCCGCGGCTCGGGACGCAGCACCTCCCCGCCCACGACGGCCAGGGCGTCCGCCGCGTCCCGGTCGTGGGCACGGCACCAGGCGTCCAGCAGGGCCGTCTCCAGGGCGGCGGCGGCAGCCGGGGCCGGGTGTTCGCGGGTGCCGAGGGCGGTGGGCAGGTCGAGGGCGGCGAGGGCGCGGACACCGGAGTGAAAGGAACCCGTGAACACCCCTTCCAGCAGCGAAGGGTGCGCCTGCGTGAGGGCACGCACTGCCGAGTCCAGGCTCTCCCCGGTGACGTACGTCCGCGGTGCCCCCTCGCCCCAGCCGGTCGCGCCCGCGAGTGTGCAGCGGACCAGGACCGAACGGGACGTACGGCGGGAGTGCGCGGCATGCGTGAAGGGCCGGGCCATGGGGACCTCGGAGGTGAAGACCTCCACCGGCAACGGCAGACCGTTCATCGCGTACTCCCGGTGGCCGTCGCGGCCAGCCAGTCCCAGTAGCGGTGGCGGGCCGCCGAGAACTCGACGTAGTGACCCGAGTCCGGGAAGTCGACGGCGCTCGCGCGCCGGGTCAGGCCGGTGAGGACCTGCCAGGAGGTGTCCAGGTCGATGATCGCGTCCTGCCCCGGGCGCACGAAGTGCACGGGGTGCGCGAGGCGTACGGGGTGCCCGGACAGCGCCGCGTCCCAGGTGCCCCCGCGCATGTACACGTCCTCCAGCTGCACCATCACCGACCGGGTGGACGCGGTGACCTGCCGGATCATCAGGATGTCGTTGGCCATGAAGTCCAGGTAGGCCGTGACGTCCGTGTAGTCCGCGTCGGCCAGGGCCAGCGGCGCGGTGCTCAGACCGCCCGCCGAGCGCAGGGCCGCCAGGGCCTCGCCGCCGCCGTGGCGGGCGCGCTGCTGGCCCAGTGCGGGGGCGCAGAAGACGAGGCGGGCGCCGACGGTGTGCCCCTCGGTGACCAGGGCCGCGAGGATGCTGCCGCCGAAGCTCTGGCCGACGAGCGTCAGCGGCACGTCCGGCGCCTGCGTGCGCACCGCCGTCAGGGCGTTCGCGTAGTCGTCGAGGACCTGTGCGGCCGAGGGGAGGTGGCCGCGCGGGCCGCCGCTGGTGCCGCTGCCGCGCCGGTCCAGGGCGTGGACGGAGAGGCCGCGCGTGGCGAGTGCCGGGCCGGTCTCGAAGAGCCAGCCCGCGTGGCTCTGGATGCCGTGGACGTAGAACACGGCGGCGGTGGGCGGGCGGTCGGGAGCCCAGTGGTGCAGGGCGAGTTCGGTGCCGTCGGAGGCGGTGAGCGAGAGCGTCGTACGGTCCTGGGAACGTGCCGTCAGCGCGCTCATCGGGCGGCACCGGCCTCTGCGGACGCGGGGGTGAGCCGGAGCCCTGGTTCCGTGGTGGTCCTGAGCAGGCCCCCCTCGGCCAGGTCGTCCAGCACCTTCCGGTCACGTTGCAGCCAGTGGTGCTTGACCTGGTTCGAGGAGGTGCCGCGGGCGCGCAGCCGTTGCTCCGAGGCGCGAGCGAAGGCGCCCCACTCGGCGGCGGTGATCTCGATCCGGCCCAGGCGGCGGGAAGCGCGTTTCTCGCCGTACTCGATGTTGATGCGGCGCAGCGCGGCGTCGACGTCCCGGGCGAAGGATTCCAGGGCGGCCGGGCCCAGGTCGGCGGCACCCTCGACGACCACGTGGTAGCGCGGCGGTGCGCCCCACACGGGCACGCAGGTGAACAGCGGGCGCCCGCCCAGGCCTTCCGGAAGGGAGGCCACGACGGCCTCGTGCACCTGTGTCTCGGTGAGCTTCTCGCCGGTGAAGGAGGCGCGGAAGCCGGCCCGGCCGGTGAATTCCAGGCGCGGGGTCGCGCCGTAGCGGCCGACGACGCGGTAGACGTCGCCGACGTCGTAGCGGAGCAGGCCGTTGGCCTGGCTCATCACCAGGCGGTACTCCCGGCCGGTCTCCAGCTCGTCGAAGAGCACGGTCGGCGCGTCCGGGGCGAGCGAGTCACGGCCGTCGGCTGCCCAGGGGCCGTCGACGGGGACGAACTCGTAGACGCCTTGGCCGACGGCGAGCGGGCCGGCGGAGGCGTGGCCGTCCACGGGGAGGGTGACGATGCCCTCGGTGCCGGTCGTACTGAAGGGCAGGCGCCGTACACCGGGCAGGGCCTCCGCCAGCCAGTCCCGGTACAGGGCGGCGGACGCGGAGTTCCAGGCGACCGCGAGATCCAGGCGCGGCCACAGGTCCGTCAGGGCGGGGGCGCCGCCGGTCGCGTCGAGGACGGCGGCCAGGCGGTCGGCGGTCTCCCGGTCCGGGGTCACGGCGGGGTGGCGGCGGCCGTCGAGGGTGCCGTCGCGCAGGTCCGTGACCAGGCGTTCGCCGGACGCGGCCAGGGTCTCGGCCAGGCTGATGATCTTCGACGGGTTGAGGGCCACCACGGCCCGTACGTCGCTTCCCGCGAGCAGGCGCACCTTGCGGTACAGAGCCGCCTCCCAGCCCTCGGCCGGTTCGGCGAGCAGCCACGGCTCGTCGTACCAGGGCGGCAGCCAGTCGCGGGAACTGACCGCCGCGGGGCGGTTGGAGATGCTGTAGACGGGCCGCTCGCCGCCCGGTCCGGGGCGGGCCGGGGTGCGCTCCCAGGACAGGTCGAGGACCTGCGGGATGTGCGTGGCGGGCGCCGAGGGCGCGTCCGCCTCCGCGAGCGCCTCGAAGTACAGGCCCCACTGCGCGTACAGGGCGGGCCCGCGGTAGTGGTCGCGCCAGTGCCGGGTGGTGGGGATGTGCTTGGGCGTACCGCTGGAGCCGGAGGTCTTCAGGAAGGCGTACGGCCGGCTGCGGGTCAGGACCGCGGGCAGGCCCTGACGGGCGCGGCGGATGTACGGCTCGACGTCCTCGTACTGCTGGATCGGCACCGCCCGTCGCCACTCGGCGACGGTGCGGACGCGGTGCAGGGCGTGGGCGCGGCCGAACTCCGTGTCCGCGCACTGGTCGAGAATGTCCTCGAATACATTCCGGGCGGTGTCCCCGGGATTTTCCAATACTTTTCGCAGGCTGTGCAGGGCGTGCTGGGTGTGGATGCCGAACGCGTGGCACGGGCAAGGCGTGGGGGAAGAGATGGCCGGATTCACTGCGGGTGCGGCCAAGGCTGCCATGTTTGTCCTCTGGTCGGGATTCACGTGTGCAGGTGCAGCAGGGAATACCGGTTTCGCCTGGTGGGGAAGCCGGTGATGAAGCTGGTGGTGAAGGTGCCTGTCAACTGCCGCAGGCGGGGTGGGCGCAAGAGTGCGCCGGCGCGGCAGGATCAGCGAGAAGTGCGACAGGAGTTGCGCATGGACATGATTATTTGCGATTTCACTGCTGTCCGTCAAGAAATTTCTGGGTGCAATGTGCCGCTATTGTTGCGCGCCGATGAATTCTGCTGGGATTCTGCAGCGGAATTCCACTTCCTGCTGATGCGCCGGTCACCCAGCACACCCGTCAGGGCGAAAAGCGTCACGGCACATCCGGCGCCCAGCAGCGTCCGCGGGCCCAGGCCCATCAGCGTGCCCGCGAGGGCGGTGCCGGCCGAGGAGACGGCCATCTTCAGGGCGCCCATGGACACGTACACCTGGGCGCGGGCCTCCGGCGGCGCGTACACGGCGCGCACCGCGAGCGTCGCCGTGAACAGCAGGGCACTGGCCGCCCCGGTGGCGGCGAACGTCACCACGGCCACGGCGTATCCGGGCGCCACGGCACAGCAGGCCACCGCCGCCGCGCTCACCGCGACCAGCACGGTCGACGTCCGCTCGGGCTCGCCCCGCAGCGGAACGATGCCGGCCACGACCGATCCCGCGAGATAACCGAAGCCGTAGACGGCGGCCAGCGCGGCGCCCGCCTCGGGACTGCCGGTGAGCTGCCGGCCGAGGGTGGTCGCCACGACCGTGATGCCGCCGGCGACCAGCGCGGTCAGCGCCATCGCCAGCATCACGCGGCGCAGTTGGCCGACGGTCGCGATGATCCGGAAGGTCTGCCGGACCCGGAGAGGGCCTGCCGGGCCCTTCGCGGGCGGCGCCCCGGCGGGCAGCGTCCGTACGGTGAGCGCGGCCACGGCCGCCGCCGTGCCGAGACACAGCACCCCGGTGCGCGCACCCAGCACGGCACCCACCGCGCCCACGGCCGCGGGCCCGAACGTGTTGCCGATGCCGTACGTGGCCGAGTCCCAGCCCTCCGCCCGGCGTCGACCGCGTTCGTCCCAGCCGTCCACGGTGGCGAGCCGGCTGCTCAGTCCGCCCGTCACCAGCGGCCCGCACAGCCCGGCGACCGTGACGAGCCCGGCCACCACGAGGAACGGGACGCGCCCGAGCAGCAGCGCGGCCGCGGCGAGCGCGACGCCGAACACGAGGAAGGACACGCCCAGGACCCGGCGCCCGTCGCGGGCCCGGTCGAGCACGCCGGCCAGCCAGGGGCCTGCCACGTACGGCGCGGTCAGCAGCGCGGCGAGCAGCCCGCCGGGAGCCGCGCCACCGGGGCCGCCCGTACGGACGGTCAGGGTGAACAGGCCGACGGCCGCGCCGCCGCTCGCGGTGCGGACGAGGGAGGCGGTGAGGAGGTAGCGGACGAGGGTGTCGGCCGTACGGGGGGAACGTACGGAAGTGACGGACGTGGGCGTCGTACGAGGGGAGCCGGTGCCGTCGCGAGAGTCGCCCATGTCAGCCGCCGCCCCGTGACTCCGCCACCGCCGTCAGCGCGAACCCGAGCCGTTTCTCGATGTCCCGCCGCACCACCGCGACCTCCTCGGCGGCCCGGTCGGCGTCGTCGCCGACGACCCGGATCATGCCGAAAGTGTCGAAGTTGCCGTTCATCGCCCGGAGTCGGTCCCCCGGCTCGGCGCGGCTCCAGCCCGAGTGCAGGCGCGGCCGGAACTCCTCGAACCAGTCGGCCGGCAGGTCCTGTGGAACGACCGAGTCCTGCGCGGCGGCCAGGAAGGTGTGGCTGGCCGCCCGGCGCCACGGCAGCGGGTGCGCGGGCGCGGGCACGCCGAGGAACAGGTCGACCAGGATCTCGAAGACGTTGTGGTCCGTGGCCATCCGCACCGAGTCCGGCAACGAGCCCCCGGAGATGCGCGGGTTGGCCTCCACGAGCCGGAACCCCTTCGCCGTACGCATGACTTCGACGTGGAAGATGCCGAGGTCGAGTCCGAGGACCCGGCAGACTCGGACGGCGTAGGCGCCGAGTTCCGCCTCGTCGGCCGCGGGCAGCCCCGACGGCACCGTGCACCCCAGCTCCAGCACCGGGTTGTCGCGGCCCATCTTGCGGCCGACCGCCACCAGCGGGGTGAACCGCTCTCCGTCGGCGGCCACTTCGACCGAGTACAGCTCGCCGACCGCCAGCTCCTCGACGATGTACCGTTCGTCCAGCTCGGCCGCCAGCCCCGGCTGCATCGACCGCAACTCCTCGGCGGCGGCGGCGAAATGGGCGCGCAGCCCCTCCGGGTTCTCGACGATGCTGGTGACGGCCTTGCCGACGCCCGACACCGGCTTGATCACCACGGGGTAGCCGATGTCCGCCGCGGCCCGAAGGGCCTGTGGCAGCGTGGTCACCACCGCGAACCCCAGGCTCGGCACCCCCGTCTCCCGCAGGATCTCCCGGCATCGGCCCTTGTCGCGGGCGGCGGCCACGGCCTCGTACGGAGTGCCGCGCGCGCCGAACCGCTCGGCGAGCCGTGCGGCGCTCAGCACGCACAGGGACAGCGTGGACAGAACGGCGTCCACGTCCCCGGGCCGGATGCCGTGCTCGCGCAGCAGGCCGATCAGCAGGCCGACGTCCTGGAGGTCGTCCGAGCGCAGCGTCCGGTCGGCGAGCTCCTCGGCGCGGGCGCGCTCGGCGGGCGGGGTGACGAAGTCGTACAGCGGTGAACGCAGCAGGGTCACTTCGTGACCGAGCCGCTTGGCGTGCGCGATGGACTGGACGCCCAGCGCGGTGATCTCGACAAAGACGAGGTGGGCCACCGGTGGTTCCCCTCTGGGTGGGGTTGTGACGGGTGTTGGGGAGTGGCCGGGGAGAGGGGGCTTCAGGACGCACCGCGGGAGAGCCAGTGCTCGGGCCGGACCCGGATCAGCACCGACCCGGCAGTCCGCTCGGCAGTGGCCTCCACGAAGGCGTCACCCGCCGCGGCCCCCAGATAGCGGTGGGCCAGCGCCCGCCGCTCGTCGAGCGTGGCCGGGGCGCGGAACTCCACCACCGGGCCCTCGACGCTGACGTAGGTGCGCGGCGGTTCGGTCCGCTGCACACACAGGGAGACCCGGCCGTGCCGGCGCACCAGCGCGGCCTTGCGGCTGTCCAGTGCGGTGATCAGTGTGATGTCGCCGCCCGGTGTGTAGGCGTACCAGAGCGGTACGGACAGGGGCCCCCGGCCGTTGTCCGACGCGACGCTGACGACGGCGATGTGCGGCTCGGCCAGAAACGCCTGGCGCTCGGCCCCTGTCATGGCATGCACCTGCCGGTCCTTCCCCCGATCACTCATGTCGTTCCAGCCTGCGGGTCGCCGCGGCGCGGGTCCAATACAGGTTTTCTTGCCGCCCATCAGGATCGTTTATCGGGTGCGGGACCGCCGGTGTGTGTACGAGACATGAAGTGTCCACGAGCCGGGCCGGGCCGTCGGCCGGGGCTGCCTACGATGCCCGTATGGAACTGCGCCGTCTGAAGTACTTCGTGGTGCTCGCCCGACACCGGCACTTCGGGCGGGCCGCCGCGGAGCTGAGCATCGCGCAGCCCGGCCTGAGCCAGCAGATCAAGGTGCTGGAGCAGGAGCTGAAGGTGTCCCTGCTCGACCGGGGCCCGCAGGGCGTCACCCTCACCCCGGCCGGCCGGGCGCTGCTGGAGGGCGCCGAGCCGCTGCTGACGGCGGCCGGCGAACTGGGCGAGCGGGTACGGGCGGTGGCCGAGGGCACGTACGGCAGGCTGCGCCTCGCCTACTCCCGCTCGGGCGCCGACGACCGCATCACCGATGTGATCCGCCGCTTCCGCAAGGACCACGAGGACGTCCAGGTGTCGGTGACCACCGGCATGTCGTCCTGGTGCCTGCGCCTGCTGCAGGACGGCGGCCTGGACGCCGCCTTCGTGCGCGGGGTGATCCGCGAACCGGGCATCGCTGCCGCCGTCGTGGCCGAGGAGGAGGCCGCGGTGATCCTCCCCGCCGACCACCCCCTTGCCGCCCGCGACCGCCTCACCCGCCGCGACCTGCGCGGCCTGCCGGTCGTCCTGTGGCCACGCGAGGCGGGACCCACGCTGTACGAGGAACTGGTCGCCGACGTCTGGCGGGACGGCCCGCCTCAACTCGTCGCCGAGGAACCCGACTTCGAGCAGGTCGTCGCCTCGGTCGCCGAGGGTGCGGGCGTCTCCGTGATGGACCTGGGACGCGCCCGCAAACTCTGCCCGCCGGAGGTGGCCGTCCGCCGCTTCGCCGAGGACGAGTCCGGGGGCTCGCCCCGCTACGCCGTCTCCTTCGTCCACCGCGCGGACGACCCGAACCCGGTCCTGGCCAGGTTCGCGTCGTACCTACGGCAGCCGCCCGGTCAGGGATGCCGACAGGGATGCACACCACCCGCGTGAACACCACCGACCTGGCGGCGGCCTGCCGCGCGACCAGGGGCGAGTCCTGTATTCGGGGTGTCAGACACCCGCGTAGGAGTGCTTGCCGGTCACGAAGATGTTCACGCCGTAGAAATTGAAGAGGACGCAGGCGAAGCCCACCAGGGCAAGGTACGCCGCCTTGCGTCCCTTCCAGCCGGCAGTGGACCGGGCGTGCAGGTAGCCGGCGTAGGCGATCCAGGTGATGAAGGACCAGGTCTCCTTGGGGTCCCAGTTCCAGTAGCGCCCCCAGGCCTTTTCGGCCCAGATGGAGCCCGCGATGACGGCGAACGTCCACAGCGGGAAGACCAGGGCGTTGAGGCGGTAGGAGAGCCTGTCGAGGTTGGCGGCGGCGGGCAGCCGTTCCAGGATGCCGTCGAGACGGCTTCCCCGCTCTTCTCCTGCGGCAAGACGGCGTTCCCGGGACTCCTGCGCCAGATAGGAGACGGTGACCGCGAAGCCGGCACAGAAGACACCCGCACAGATGATCATGGCGGAGACGTGGATGCCCAGCCAGTACGAGTGAAGGGCCGGAACGAGCTGCTCGGAGGCGGTGTACAGCACCGTGACGGCCAGGCCGAGGATCAGCAGCGCCGCGATGAGGATCGGCAGTCCGAGCCAGCGCACGTTCTTGCCGGCAGCCAGCAGGGCGAGGTGGGCCCCCACCACGGTCAGGGCGAAGACACAGGAGAACTCGTACATGTTCCCCCAGGGCAACCGCATCACCGACAATCCTCGGGTGAGCACACCCCCGGCGTGCAGGAGGAAGCCCAGGGCGGTCAGCGAGACCGCGATCCTCCCCAGGAGGTCCGCCTGTTCGTCCGTCCCCGCGGCCCCGGGGCCGTCCGCCGGCGCACGGTCGTGGCCACCACGGCCGCCGTTGGTGACGACGACAGGCGCTGTGCGGACGAGCGTGGACACGGCACCGTCGGTCCCCCCGACGTGCTGCCCCTGCGGCGCCGTCTTCCTGGACCCCGCTCCGGCGGGCGAGGCGTACGCAGCGGAGAGGCGAGCAACCGTGCCCCGGCTGCCGAAGGCCCACTCGGCGCAATAGGCGAACATCGCCAGCAGATACACGGCGATCGCCGAGTAGATGAGGTAGTTCGAGATGTTGGCCAAGTTGATGTCGACCGCCGCAGCAGCGAGGACCACCGTCTACTCCTTCCAGCTCAAGGGAGCGGGGAACGACGTTGCGACCCCTTCGACGGCACGTCTCGAATCACCGGACCAGCGGGCACACCGCCGCGCACCGTCACATGTGCCGCTGCTTGGAAACCCGGTATGCGGTAAGGGAGTTGGGATCACAGCCATGAGTGTTGCACGGGGCATCGGAGGCCCTGGCAGCGGGCTGCTGGCGTGACTCTCGTGCCGAATCCGTTCGTGCCGAATCCGTTCGGGCCGAATCCGTTCGTGCCGAATCCGTTCGTGCCGAATCCGTTAAGACACCTGGTCCTGCCTGCACCCGCCGGACCGACCCCTGCCTCGGCTGCTGTGCGCCGAGGGCTGCCGTGGTTCGCGCGTGGTCACGGCGTCTTCCGGCCTCATATGCGCCGCATGCGTGCCACCGATTCATACCCGAAGTCCCTTGCCGGCGTGGCGCGTTCGCTGCCTGGTGGCGCAGAGCGCGTAGCACTACCGTGATCCGGGGAGGTACACCCAGTGCATTACGCCCACTCGTCCTCGTGGCGGTTCTCCGAGGGCAGCTCCCAGATGCTTCACGCCGCGCTGTTCATTCGCGACGCCGCTGCTCTGCCGGTTCCGGCGGACGAGCCGGTGCCGCCACTTCTCGGCCACCCGCCAGTGGCCGTGGATGCCTCGGAGTCCCTGGATCGGGAAGGGCTGGCCGCCCAGTGGCTGGAGTGGTGGGGCGAGCTGGTCAGGTGCGAGATGAGCGAACACGATCGAAGCCAGGGTGAGGACAGCGACGACACTGCATTACCCGTAGAACGGATCCTGCAGCGACGGGAGGCTGTCTTCGATCCTCCCGACTTCGACTCGCTCCGCGCCACGCCACAGCTCCAGGCCCTGGTTCTGAAGAATTTTCGCGAGTCCCTGCTGTGGGCCGGGGAAATGAGGCGTCGGAATCCATCAGGAAGGCCGCCCGGCCGTTCGGCGTTCTCATGGACTCTCGTCAAGAGCGTCGCCGAAAATGTGGCCACGACGTACGGTGTTCCACATGCGGACGTCACCGGGGCGGTCCAGGTCCTGCGGGTTGAAGGAATCTGGTCACAGTCGACCGGCCCAGGCCGCACGCTCTGTTCTACCGCAGCAGCAGCCGATCCTGACTTCGCGGCGGCCCTGCTGCGCGACACCTTCGTCTCCGGGCTCGGGGCGTGACGGAGCGGCTGTGAAAACTACGTTCTGTAGTTCTCACCGGCCCGTGGTGTTTTCGGTCGGCCTTGACCCGGCTGCCTGCTCCGCACTACGGCGATACTACGGCGATCAAAGCGCGCCAAGCCGCGAGGCCGCCTGCGGCCAGGGATCTGACGAGCGCGGGCGCACGCCCAGGAGCGTGGAGGGGAGCGCCGCGGGTTTCGGCTACAAGACGTCCCTGGCCGGCTGCGTCGGGCGCCGACAGTGGACAGCCCCTTCCGGCCATGTGCCAACCGGGGCAAGGTGCCAGGTTCGGCCGTGATCGTGCCGGCCCGCCGCACGGACGCTGCGGGCGTCACTGCCACTGCGAGCTGGTGGCGATGGCCCGCAGCTGGGCCGGTGTCAGGATCGGCGCGGTACGGGTCGAGGGGGCGTTCTGGCTCGGTGCCTGCCACTCCATGAGGGTGACGTAGAGCCCGTCAGGATGCAGTACGTTCACCGCCTGGTGCCCGGGGCCCGCTCCGGGTGGTGCCTGCCGGGACTCGATCAGCGTGCCGTCGGCCAGGGGTTTCGTCCCGGCGAAGACGTGGCTGCGGATCGCGGTGGTGGAGGTCTGCCGGGAGACGTGCACCTCGAGCAGCGACGTGCCGTGGCCGTCGTCCACCCACAGCTGCCCGGACTGCCGGCCGCCGGGCGGGCTCGAATGGCTCAGGCCGGCCGGCAGCAGCGCGGTCAGGGTGGCAAGGGCGCGGTCGGCGGGCAGTGTGCCGGTGAAGGTCGGCTTCGGGGCGGCGGATGCCGTGGGCGAGCCGGTTGTGGCCGAGGCCGCCGGACCGGCGAGCGTGTGGCCGGCTGTTCGGCCGTCGGACAGCATTCCGGGGACGACCGCCGCGCCGAGCCCGACGAGCGCGAGTACGGCTGCTCCGCTCACGCCGACGGCCGTGGCGCGACGGCGGCTCCTGCGCCGGCCGTTGCGGACACCGGCCTGCAGAAGCGACGGGGTGTTGGGCGGCTCGAAGGTCAGGAGGGTGGTGCGCAGGGCTTCGGTGAAGTCTTCTTCGATGGGCATGGCTGGTCACCGCGTTTCGGGGTCGGTGAAGAGGGTGAGGTAGGTGCCGCGGCACCGGGGTCAGGGGCTGACGAGCTCGGACAGGTCGTGGCCCAGAAGGTCCCGGATCCGGGCGAGCGCGCGCATGCTCTGGTTGCGTACCGCGCCCGGCCGGACCTGAAGGATCGCGGCGGTCTGCTCGACGCTGCGGTCCTCCCAGTAGCGCAGGAGCAGCACGGCCCGGTCCCGGGCGGAGAGCCGGGCGAGAGCGTCGAGCAACGTGACCCGCAGCGTGGCGTCGTGCTCGGTGGCGGCACCGGAGTCCGGCAGGGTGCCGGTGGGCTGCTCAGAGCTGCTGCGCCGGCGGCGGTAGGACAGGTAGGTCCGTACGAGGACGGTGTGGGTGTAGGCCGCCGGGTCGTCTATCTGCCCGATCTTGCGCCAGTTGGCATACATGCGGCCCAGCGTGTCCTGCACCAGGTCCTCCGCGAGGTGCACATCACCGCTGGTGAGCATGCACGCAGAGCGGAACAGAGGTGCGGATCGCGCAGCGGCGAATGCCATGAACTCCTCTTCGTACCGGCGCTTCATCCGAGATCCTGTTCATCGTCCACACTCTGAAGATGCTGTGGCTGCAGGATTACGTCCCACCCGGAGAAGCAGAAATCTTGCCGCCTCGGGCGAACTGCCCTCCGGCGACGTCGAGGTCGGGCCTGAGCAGGGGCTGGCGCGTGGCTGCCGCTCCGCTTCCCGTCCCCGCCGCCTCAAACCGTGCCTGCTGACCGCACGGCGGCTTCGAAGATCCGGCTCTGCCTGACCCACAGCCCGCTCGGCGGCCTATGCGGCATCTGCCCTCTGTGACGTCATGCGCTCAGCACATCGTGCACGACACCCAGCGGGAGGCGATCAGCCACCTGGACCGGCTGCTCACACCCCGTCTGCCTGCCGCCTGAGAGGCGGCTGCCGTCCAATGCTCCCGCTACAACGGCCCGGACCATGATCGGTCCGGGCCGTTTCCCTTGTGCCCCCGGCAGGATTCGAACCTGCGACACCCGCTTTAGGAGAGAGGGTGGGCCGCACGGCAGGTGACCTGCGGCTTCGCTGGCCATGCAAGCGGGCATGGATGCGCCCGCTTGTCACCCCTGTTGACCGTGGCTGACCCTCGTGTCTGGCACGGTTGTGGCACGCGACATGGTCGCCCGGTTACGTGAACGCGCTGATGCCCAGCTGTAGTCGAGTCGGCTTGCTGTACCGCTTGCGCATCTGAGCAACCTACTCATCGTCGGCGTCAGCGGCGGGGAGGCTTGCCGCCAACTGGTGGACCACGTGCACTCTCTCCAAGTCTGTTGATGAAGCGTTGAGTTGCATGCGGGGGCGTTGACCTACGTTCATGGGCGGCCCGGTCTTCAAGACCGGCGCACCCATGGTCTTGCCTGAGCGACCGTGAACGAGCCTGAATTAGGGGGAAATTGGGACAGTCCTCCCCTTCATGTTCGGCCGGGGCAGTCGTAGCTCGATGGGTAGCCTTTGCACCGGTACGTTTGGGCGGGGAGCCGTCGACGGGGCGCGATGGAGGGGCTGGGGCATGGGGCGGTCGAACGAGGCCCGTGACATGGAGATGTGCAAGATGTACGCGGCCGGTCGCACCTTGCAGGAGATCGGGGATCAGTACGGCGTCACCAGGGAGCGGGCGCGCCAGATTATCAGCAGGAGGAGCGACGCCGTTTCAGCGTCGACTGCGCGCAATGCTCGGCGCGAGGCGCGGGCAGAGGAGCTGACCAGCCAGGTCGGAGAATTCCTTGCAGCCCATCAGGTGGGCATCGTCAAGCTGGCGGAGGAAGGAGTGAGCCGCAGCGATGTCGAGGCGCGTTTCGCTCTCTTGTATCCCGAGGTTCCGGCGGCAGTAGTGCGTGAAGCAATCGCCGAAGCCAAGGTTCTATTCGACGTGGATGTGCAGGAGTTCGCGTTCTCCCTCACGGCTATAGAAGGCGCCGTCTGGTACGCCCTTGCCCGTGAGCGCGGGCTTGGCGCCGACCGGCTCGGAGCGGCGCAGAAGATGGACCTCGATGAGCTCGAAGGCACAGGCCAGGTCCTCCTACGGGAGGGGGTCGAATCGGACGCTGTTGCGGAGATCCTCGGCCTGATCCACGCCGCCCAGGAACTTGTACGATCTGGCGCGCAGGTCGGCATATCCGCAGCGCGCTACAACGCGCGACGGGAGTCCATCCTCGAAGAGCTGGGAATGGAATCCAGTAAAGGGACCAGGCCGTGGCCGCCCACCAGCCAGACCGTCATGAAGCGGCTGGGAGAGGGCTCATGGGCCAAGGCCCAGATCGCCCTCGGTCTCACTCCCGATTCCCGGGGCCGGCCCGAAGGGCTGCTGCTGTTCGAGCCTCAGGACTACCCCGCAGCTGTGGCAGACTTCCTTCGCGATGCCCAATCTGTTGGCAGCCCATCCACGTTCGAGGCGTACACCTCCTGGGTGGAGGCGGAGGAGAGGTCCGGTCGCAGGCGCCCGTCAGCACCGTCCGTACGCCTCTACTATCGAGGGTGGACTTCAGCCAAGCGGGCTGCGGTCGCCGAGGGGGCTACCGTCGTCGCCCATCGGACGAGAGAGCGGTCCGGGGTTCCACAAGCTGCGACAGCACTGCACCACGCCCAGCAGGAGACGGATCGGGCCCTTGGCGCGCTGGTCGAACTCCGGCCTGCGGACCGATCCGCGCACCTAGAGCGGTTCCTCAAGGCGTTTATGCAGGAGTTTGAATTCCGGCGCCGGGGGTGGATTCGCGGGGCGGTAGCGCTGGACGGGTCGACTATCGGGCGACGACTTTCTGACCCCACTCTCAAAACGAAGCATAGAACGGCTCTGACGCAGAGCCCACCCGCCGTGGACGAGGTCTTGACCGACATGTACCTCGACAAGCTCGGGGCTGGCGACCCGCGCGTCACCGACGGCTGGATGAGGCCGGACGTACAGGCTGAGCTCGATGCCGTGGGGGATGGGACTATCGCACGCTTCACCGTGCTGAAGGAATCAAGGAACTACCTCGTGCATGGCTCCCAGGAGGCGCGGCGGCGGCTTGAGGTGGCCCTGAAGGAGCTTGCCACCGTGGAGTCCGGGTTTGAGCTTAAGCAATCCCTCACGCCGCGCGTCTTGCTCACCTGGTTGCTGGCGAACGATCAGCGACGACTGCGAGTACTCCTCGGCTGTGTGCCGGACCTGTGGCGGGCCATGGTCATTGGGGAGACGTTGCTTGTGGCCGCACCTCAGACGTAGCCGCTGGCCGGGCAGCCGACGCGCTGCCGAGTCGGAGAGCTCAAGACAACAAGCGAGGCCCAGGTCGTTTACCTGGGCCTTCGCCCTGGAGCCGACGACGACAATCCAAGTCGCGCTCTCAGCTTGGGAAGCTGTGGACATCCAAGGTCTGTTGTAGGCGCTGGCCTGCTCGAACAGTCGGTTTGCGGCCTCTGCGTGCTCGTCTACTCTCACCGTGATTCCCCGCTGTTCCCCGCCCGATCTGGAGCGCTTGTGGTGCGTGTGCGGCGACGGTGGGTGTCCGCGTCGGAGGTCGCCCGGGAAGCGACGAGGTCTCAGTTGCCCTCGGTCTGGGCCGCCGACTCGTCGTCTCCGCCGGCACGGAGGCGATGATTGGCCACTTCGAGCCGCGGGCCGACAGTCATGCATTCAGCAGCGCCAGCCCTGGGTGAGTTCAACAGTTCGAAGCCCTGGGGTCGGGGTACGGATTCCTAGCCCGTTGTCTTGCGACCGGTTCGGCTCATTGCCAAGATGGGAGCTTGCGTCGTCACAGAGATCGCCTGGGGGCTCTGCATATGGCTGTGAAGAGCAACGATCAACGCCTACTCGACCGCATCCTAGAAGATCAACGGCGCCGACTTGCGCCGAACCAGAAGATGGACGATTTCTTTAACTATTTTGCGGCGAGCACAGCATTGCAGGACCTGGATCTGGACGTTGATGAGCTCCGAGACGGCATCGTTGATGGATCGCATGACTGTGGCATTGACGGCCTTTGGGTTTTTGTCGACGGCCGCTACGTTTCAGCCAATATAGAACGGCATGTAACCGTTCGGGCTAATAAAATTGAGCTTGTAATTCTACAGGCGAAAACGTCTCCCGGTTATCAAGAGAACGCTTTCGAGAAACTGCACTACCACTTGCCCTTGCTGCTCGACATGGATCGCGATATCAAGGAGCTCTCCGAGTCGACAAATGCAAAGCTTCTGGACCGCACCGGTCGATTCCTTAACGTCTTGGAGGCCCTTGCATCCTCCTTCCCGGAGGTGTCAATCAGAGTCATTTATGCCACTCGATCAGCAGAGCAGCCGCATCCTAACGTCCGGGCGAAAGGGACCAGGCTTGCTCGCGAGTTGGCCAAGGTTGCATCGCAAACAAAGTGCGACGTCGAGTATCTGGGTGCGGCAGAACTTAGGGCATTGTCGGCTCGCGGTGCCGTGGTCGTTTCTGAAATGGTGTTTACCGAGACGCCTATGAGCACGTCACTTGGTGAAGGTTATGTCTGCCTGGTACGCCTCGATGAATACTATAAATTCATCACGTCGAGTAATGGAGCATTGCGTCTCGAATTGTTCGAATCGAACGTGCGAGATTATGCCGGACGCACCTCGGTAAATACCGCGATCGGGGAGACGCTAAAGTCTAGCCACCGCGAAGATTTCTGGTGGTTCAATAACGGCGTGACCATCGTCGCGGAAGAAGTTAGAATTGCCGGCAAGAAGATCGTAATTAGGGATCCTCAGATCGTGAATGGTCTCCAAACGAGCCATGAGATATTTAACCACTTTCAGAATGCTGGACAGCATAACGATCGTTCGGTCCTCGTAAGAGTTATGGTTCCGCCGACTTCTGGGCGCGCGAGAGATGTCATTATCCGCGCGACTAACAGCCAGACCCAGCTCCCACCGGGAGCACTACGCGCTACCGAGAAGATCCAGAAAGACATTGAAGAGTCGCTGGCGCGAGACGGCTACTACTACGAGCGGCGGGCGAATTACTACAAGAACTTGGGATTCCCTCTGGAGCAAGTCGTCTCCATGTCGCGACTTGCCCGAGAGTACACAGCATTTGTCGTTGGGGAGCCGCACACCGCACTTAAGTACTCGGAGACGCTGCTATTGGATGATTCCCACTACTACAAAGTCTTCTCGACTGACAATGATCTCGACCTCTACAGGTTGGTACTTGATGTACATGTGCGGGTCGGAGAGTTTCTTGCCTATTATGCCGAAGATCGCCCACTGCTCGGTGATACGGCGGAGAACTGGCGGTACCATCTTGCATACATGAGTTCATTTACTCTGACGCGTTTGAGGCGACCCACGCAAAGGGATCTACTGAACGCGAGAACTGAGCATCTGACGGATGCCCTTTTGGGGCCAATGGCGAACCTTCTGGATCGCGAATACCGTGCAACACTCAGAGGGAACCGGGCTCAGGGAATCGACAAAGTGGCTCGTAGCCAGGATTTCACAGTCGGGTTGCGGCAAGCAACTATTGCGATGCGTCGATTCAGGATTGACCGTTGATCTCAACGGCTCCGGGCTGCTTGCGGGGTTAGAGGGTGAGCACCGCAGCACCATCAGGGAGCCACCCGGTCAGACTGGGGCCATGCCAGACTGGGATTGCTGTGTCCGGCACCGCTGATGTCACTCGTGGATGTCAGAACGACGCCACCAGGCGCGCTCGCTGGCACGATGGTCCCGTGGTTGACCTCGAACGCATCAAAGCAGAGACCGTGGCGTAGTACCGAGCACTCGATGAGGCTGCCACCCTGCGGCACCACTTCCGCCACGCGGACGAGGAAGGCGGCCTCTGGTACATCGAGGCCGTGCCCGACCGCGGCGAGTTGATCGCTATCAAGCAGGCCTAGCTGACCTCGGCCGGCCAACTCCACCGGTACAGCTGGGAGCACCTGGAGGACGAGCACAGCGGCCTGACAGACCAGGCCATCGATCTTGAAGAGGATCTCCTGGAGACCATTCCGGCCGCGCAGTTCGAGCGGGTGTGGACTCGGTGAGTGGGCTGCACAGTGATCCTATGGCATGGGCAAGTCGAGCGCGCCGGCCGTGTATGGCCGCTGGCGACCGCCGCTGTTGACGTCACACGTGGCACCAGGCACCGAAATGCGCCGGTTACCAACGGCCGCTGACATGGGCCTCCGCTCTTGGTTGGCACGCCACGCTGTTCCCCGCCGGTCTCGTCACGACTGCGTGGAACGCTAGGCGCAGCCTAAGTGATCTTGCACGGCGCCGGGGATATAAGAGGTGTGGCCATTGATGCGCAGCGGTGAACTGTCAGTTCAACGATCCCCATCAACACGAGGCTAGTTTCGCTCTATACTGATTCCCTTGGGTACCGAGGGGCGGCAGGGGGGCTTCGTGATCTTCAGTTCCGTTAGGATTTTTAATTACAGGTCAATTCAAGATTCGGGCACGCTACCGCTTGGCTCGATTACATTGATCATTGGCAGAAATAACACAGGAAAGTCTTCCCTCCTCCGCGCTCTGTACTTGCTTCAGGAAGGATCAGACATACGCGGGTCTGATATCCGAGTGGGGCAGAGAGAGGCGAATGTCCTGCTCTCGTACGACAGTGAGCTTCCTTTGTCGATTCAGCGCAACGCTCAGTTGAGTAAAGACTTCCCAACAAATCATATACAGATTACGCTACAGGAGGAAGGAGTAAGAATCGGGGCGGCGGACTCCGAGGGCAGCTATGTCGTGACTCAGTCGCCAGGGAAGTCTCCGAATAACCTGATTTACCCTGTCTTCTCAGGCAGGGTGCAGCGCAATTCTGCCGGGCAGGTTGATCAAGACAATGTAGCGGCAGTCTGGGCGCATGATGGCAACATCGTGGCGCGTGTCGCGGCGCTCGCCTCTGCCCAGTTCCCTGAGGCCGTTCAGTTCCGGCAACTGTGCCGAGACGTCCTCGGCCTAGAGGTTAACGTGATTCCCGGTACCCACGGACAGTACCTCGGAATGCAAGTTGACAGATTTACCGGCGTCAACATTGATGCTATGGGTGCTGGTGTGGCTGGCGTCCTCAATCTCATCGTGAGCCTTTGTGGCGCTAAAGGTAAGCTATTCTTGATCGAGGAGCCAGAAAATGATCTACATCCATATGCGCTAAAGGCGCTGCTGGACGCAATTTTGGTAGCCAGTAAAGGCAATCAATTCATCATCAGCACACACAGCAGTATTGTGCTAACCAAACTGGGGAGCGCAGATAACGCAGTCGTCCTCCATACAGAAACAGATGGGCAGATTCCTCCGACGACCTCATATGAAGTGGTTGCGACGCCGATGCGCCGGGTGGAGGTCCTGCAGGAACTTGGCTATGAGATAGGAGATTTGCACCTGAGTGATGGGTGGATGATCTTTGAAGAGTCTAGCGCTGAACGCCTAATCCGGCAGTATTTTATTCCTTGGTTCGCTCCTGGGCTGCGGGGGATACGGACCGTAGCAGCCGGAGGCACAAGTCGAGTAGAGCCTATTTTCATTGATTTTGTGGAGATGCTCCTTTTTTCGCATCTTGAGCCGCTGTACAGGCATCGCGCATGGGTTGTGGTGGACGGCGACGCAAGCGGTCTGGGTGTAGTTTCGCAACTGCGTGCAAAATTCAAGACTTGGCCCTGTGATCGGTTCGCGTCATGGCATCAGGAAAAGTTCGAGGACTACTATCCGGAAGTTTTCCAGGAGAAGGTCTTGGCTGCCTTCTCCAAGGCTAGCAAAGCGGACGTCAAGCGCGCTAAAAAGGAACTGCTTGACGAGGTGCTCGATTGGATCGAGTCGGACGAAGCCACTGCTCGTGGAGAATTTGAAAAAAGTGCTCAGGAAGTGATCGTGTATCTCCGGTCGGTAGAAAAAGAGCTGGCACGCATGGGAAGGCCGAGCAGCCAGGACACGGGGGAATAAAATGCGAGCTAGTGCACCGAAGTCCGTGGGAAGCGTTTTCGTAGTCGGGCGACTGCCTACTATTACCTACAATCCGCGTGAGCGGCTGGGCCTTGAGCCTCAACTTGAGGAGTATCTAGAGGATCGCGGCGCTCTCCTATCGGTGTCTGGGCCTACCAAGACAGGAAAGACCACGCTGTTGCGTAGCGTGGCGGCTTCGGGAGTTTGGCTTTCTGGCGGAGCCGTATCCTCAAAAGAGGAATTTTGGCGAAGTGTTGCCGAGAAACTGTTTGAAGATGACGATAAAGCTGCCAACCGCAGCATGGGAGTGATTCGCAGAGAGCTGCTTCGGTCAGATCGGTGTCTGGTAGTGGACGACTTCCACTATATCGATCAAGATGTGCAACTTGACATCGTGAGGTCCCTCAAAGACCTGGTTTTTGATGGGCTGCCGGCCATCGTGGCGTCTGTCCCGCATAGGGCTTATGATGCTGTCCGGGTGGAGAAAGAAATGACAGGTAGAGTGGCGCACCTTTCTATTTCCCCCTGGGACGACGAGGACCTGCTGAGCATCGCTAAGAAGGGGTTTGCTGCACTCAACCTCAGAGATGAGGAGTCGAGTCTCGCTCGTCGACTGTCGAGGGAGAGCTTCTCAAGCCCTCATCTAATGCAACAGTTCTGTAAGCGGCTGTGCAGAGAAAATGGAGTCGACAAAACTGCCGACGAAGCTGTTCTACTAACGGCTCCCAGCTCTTGGATTAATTTTTTTAGGCAAAGTGCGGCAGATACTTCTAAGGCAGCGTTCGATCTCCTTGCCCAGGGGCCTAGACGCCGAACTGACCGTATGCAACGTGAACTCCGAGACGGTCGAACTGTTGACATCTACGGGGCCGTCCTTGAAGCCATCGCGAACACGGGACCGGTTCTTGCGATTGGCTATGATCAACTGCGTTTGTCGTTGAGGGAGGTCCTTAAGGATGAGGTACCGCAACGTCATGAGGTGACCCGCGTACTAGATCAAATGACCAAGATCGCGAAAGAAGATATCGAGGGCGAGCCGGTAGTTGACTACGATGAGGGGCTGTCGACTCTGCATGTATCTGACCCGTATTTCGCCTTCTATTTGCGGTGGGGGCAGACGGGTCGACTCATGGCCGAAGAAGACTAACCAAGGTCTCTGGTGCGGAAACCGGACGTCAGGTCTGCGGAGCGGCTTTGGGGTGGCGCTGCTTTGGCGCGAGTGATCATGGCCCCGTAAGCTTCCGGCGCGTCGGGCAGTCTGTGGACCTGCCCGGTAAAGCAC
>NZ_JBEPBF010000141.1:0-25943 GCF_040298985.1 Streptomyces sp. NPDC001093
TGATTTTTGGCACGCTGTTGAGTTCTCAAGGAACGGTCGCTTCCTTCGTACTCACCCTCTCGGGCTTTCCTCCGGGCGCTTCCCTTCGGTGTTTCAAACTCTACCAGGGTTTTTCCGTCTCTCTGACCACCGCTCTGCGGACATGCCGAAGCGGATCCAGAGATAGGATCTGACGAGTTTGGGTTCTGCTGAGCGGGGCGCTTTCGCGGCCTCCGTCCCAAGCAGGAGTACGACTGTACACGGAGCCGTGAAGGCGTTGCAAATCCACGGGGTTGGTGGTCTAGACCACTACCTGGTAGCTTCCATACGGAACCGCCACTTCATATGACATACGCTGCTGCCAGCGCCGTCCGGGACAGTCAGTGACGGCCCGTAAGCAGCTCCACTCCTTGGGAGGCTTCCCATGACCACCGTGACGTCCCCGCTCGCTGGACGGGCCATCGGACTGGCCGAAGTTCCGGATCCGGTCTTCTCCGGGGCCATGGTCGGCCCGGGCACCGCCATCGACCCCGTCCGTGAGCCTTCCGAGGCCGTTGCGCCCGTGGACGGAGTCATCGTCTCCCTGCACCCGCACGCCTTCGTCGTGGTGGACGAGAGTGGGCACGGGGTGCTCACCCACCTCGGCATCGACACCGTGCAGCTCAACGGCGAGGGTTTCGAGCTGCTCGTCAACAAGGGCGACACCGTGACGCGCGGCCAGGCCATCGTGCGCTGGAACCCCTCCGCGGTCGAGGCCGCCGGCAAGTCCCCGGTCTGCCCCGTCGTCGCTCTCGAAGCCACGGCCGAGTCCCTCTCCGACCTCCGTGACAGCGGAGACGTGAAGGCCGGCGACAGCCTCTTCGCCTGGAACTGAGGGCAGTGCCGTCAGCGGACGGCGATCAGGACAACCACCGCGGCGGCGGGACCCGCCGCACTATCGGAGACGGGTGAGATGGAGACAACGCTGCGAGGCGTCGGTGTAAGCCACGGCGTGGCCATAGGCGAGGTCCGGCACATGGGTACGGCGGTGCTGGAGCCGCCCGCCAAGCAGATCCCCGCGGAGGAGGCCGAGCGTGAGCAGGGGCGCGCTCGCCAGGCCGTGGACGCCGTGGCCGCCGATCTGATGGCGCGCGGCAATCTGGCCGGGGGCGAGGCCCAGGCCGTGCTCGAGGCGCAGGCCATGATGGCCCAGGACCCCGAGCTGATGGCGGACGTGGACCGGCGGATCGCCGTCGGCAGCACGGCCGAGCGTGCGGTGTACGACGCGTTCGCGGCGTACCGGGAGCTGCTGGCCGGTGCGGGTGAGTACCTCGCCGGTCGGGTGGCCGACCTCGATGACGTGCGCAATCGTATCGTCGCCCGGCTGCTGGGCGTTCCGATGCCGGGTGTCCCGGACAGTGACCAGCCCTATGTGCTCGTGGCGCGGGACCTGGCTCCCGCCGACACCGCGCTGCTGGATCCGTCGCTGGTGCTCGGTTTCGTGACCGAGGAGGGCGGGCCGACCAGTCACAGCGCGATTCTGGCGCGGGCGCTGGGTGTGCCGGCGGTCGTGGCGCTGCCGGGGGCCGGCGAGCTGGCCGAGGGCACGGTGATCGCCGTGGACGGCAGCACCGGTGACATCTTCGTGAATCCGAGCGAGGAGAAGAAGGCGCAGCTGGAGGCCGCGGCCGCCGAGCGCAAGGCCGCGCTGGCCGCCTCGACCGGGCCGGGTGCGACGGCGGACGGTCACAAGGTGCCGCTGCTGGCCAACGTGGGCGGGCCGGCGGATGTACCGGCCGCCGTGGAGGCCGGGGCCGAGGGTGTGGGTCTGTTCCGTACCGAGTTCCTGTTCCTGGACGACAGCAAGAACGCTCCTTCCGAGGCGAAGCAGGTGGAGGCCTACCGGCAGGTGCTGGAGGCGTTCCCCGAGGGTCGTGTGGTCGTGCGGGTGCTCGACGCCGGGGCGGACAAGCCGCTGGACTTCCTCACTCCGGCCGACGAGCCGAACCCGGCGCTGGGCGTGCGGGGTCTGCGGACGCTGCTTGACCATCCCGAGATCCTGGGCACGCAGCTGACCGCGCTGGCGAAGGCCGCCGAGGGGCTGCCGGTCTACCTCGAGGTCATGGCGCCCATGGTGGCGGACCGCGCGGATGCGAAGGCGTTCGCGGACGCCTGCCGTGCCGCGGGGCTGCAGGTGAAGTTCGGCGCGATGGTGGAGATCCCGTCGGCCGCGCTGCGGGCGCGTTCGATCCTGCAGGAGGTGGAGTTCCTGTCGCTGGGGACCAACGACCTCGCGCAGTACACGTTCGCGGCCGACCGGCAGGTGGGCGCGGTGTCCCGGCTTCAGGACCCGTGGCAGCCGGCGCTGCTGGACCTGGTGGCGCTGTCCGCGGAGGCGGCCAAGGCCGAGGGCAAGAGCTGTGGTGTGTGCGGTGAGGCCGCGTCCGACCCGCTGCTGGCCTGTGTGCTGACCGGTCTGGGTGTCACCTCCCTGTCCATGGGTGCGGCGTCGATTCCTTATGTCCGGGCGACGCTGGCGAAGTACACGCTGGCGCAGTGCGAGCGGGCCGCGGCGGCCGCGCGTGCCGCGGACAGCGCCGAGGAGGCGCGCGGCGCGGCTCAGGCGGTGCTGTCCGGCGAGTAGCCGTACCGGTGGCGCGTTGCGTGTGCCGGGTGCAGGGGCGCCCCGCCTTCGGGTGGGGCGCCCCTGGTGTGTTCGTCCCTGGTGCGTTCGTCGGGTGCCGGCCGCGTCCGTGCCTTCGGCGCGCCGTGGGTCAGTGCCGGTGTCGGGGTGTCGTGCTCTCGTCCCCGAGGTCGGGGGGCTCGCTGTAGTCGACGCCGGATTCCGGGGGGATGGGGTCGCCGGATTCGACGTCGGTGCAGTAGGCGTCGAACACTTCGGAGGCGGTGAGGGGTTCGAGGCCGCCGGAGCGCAGTCGCCAGCCGTAGACGCGGTCGGCGGTGTCCGGGGCGCTGGTGCGCAGGACGAGTCCGCCGGGGCTTCGGGTCGCGAGGCCGAGGGCGAGGACGCTGGTGAGTTCCAGGACCTCGGCCTCGTCGAGGCGGAGGCCGCCGTCGCCGTCCTGGTCCCCGTGCAGGACCGCGACGAGGGTGTCCGGTGCCCCGGAGACGCTGCAGACGAGGTGCCGGTCGCCGGACGGTGCGGTGTCGAGGATGCGGACCAGGAGCTCGGAGGCGCGGGTGAAGGCCGCCCTGCCGATGTCCTCGCCGCAGGTGGGGCAGGGGCCGAGGCGGGACAGCAGGGTGGTGGCGTACTCCCATGTCGCCTGGCGTACGGCTTCGTCCACGAGGGCGGGTACGAGTGTGGCGAGAGGCCGGCCGTCGTAGGGGATGGTGGGGCCCGTGGCCGCCAGTTCCGCGGTGAAGCGGGTCCGGCTGGTCGGGGTTTCCGGGTCGAGGCCGGCTTGCGCGCAGTAGGCGGCGTAGTCCTCGGGGTCGAACAGGGCGAGGGTGGTGTGGGTGCCCTGGGCGGCGCGGGCTTTGAGGACGGCCTCGACCTGCTTCAGGTAGGTCGCGTGGTCGTCGAAGGTGAAGCTGCGGTAGCGCCGCATGGCGCGGAAGTCGTGTTCGTCGGTGAGCAGGCCGATGGTGCCGGCGATCTCACGGCGCAGGACGCGTCGCATGGTCTGGTGGTCGGTGTGCGCCATGTTTCCCCCATAGTGCGCGGTCGATCAATGCTCACTCACCGTAACCGGCGGCACTGACAACGGGCTTCGCCGGAGGCGGTCGCGGACCAGCCGGTGCTGAAGTGCGCAGGTCGCGGCGATGGTGGCGCCGAAGACGGTCCAGCCGAGGGGACCGATGGCGATGGCGGCGGTGACGGCGAGTGGGCCGAGGCTGCGCTGGCCGGACTGGGCGAGTCCGTGTACGCCGAGGTAGGCGCCCTGTGCGGTGTCCGGTGCGAGGGCGAGAGAGAGTTCCCAGGACACGACGGCGTGCAGCATCTCGGCCAGGGTGAAGAGGGCGGCGGACGCGGTGAGCAGGCAGATCGCCTGGGTGGTGCCGCCGGTGGCGGACAGGGCGAGGGTGATGCCGCCGGCGGCGGAGGCGGCGGACAGCGGGAGGAGCAGGGTGCGGGCTGCCGCGGTGGTGGTGCCGTGGCGGGCGAGCGGCACCTGGAGGGCGACCACCATCAGGTTGTTGAGGACGAGCAGCAGGGGGGCGAGGCCGTGGGGCACTCCTTCGGTGTGCGCGATCCACAGAGGCAGGCCGATCTGGAAGACGGAGTCGTCGAGGAAGAGGACCGCATCGGTCGCCACGTACGCGAGGTAGGTGCGGTCGCGCCAGGGGTTTGCCGGCCGGGCGGTGCGGGGTGTGGTGCCGGAGGCGGCGACGCGGCTGCTGGACGGGGGTTCCACGCAGGTCAGGGTGAGGAGCGCGATCGTCACGAAGGAGAGTGCGTCGCCGGTGAGGAGCCAGCGGTAGGCGGTGGTGGTGCCGAGGGTGAGGGCGGCCGCGGCGGCGAGGCCGCCCAGGGCCCAGCCTGCGTTGGAGGCGGTGCGGTTGACGGCCTGGTAGCGGACGCGGTCGGGGCCGGCGATGCGGGCGGCGTAGAGCTTGGTGAGGATGCTGGAGGCGCGGTCGCCGAGGCTGCCGACCGCCGAGATCGCGAGCAGCGGGAGGTAGTGGTCGGTGGTGAGCAGCCCGAAGGACGCGAGCGCGCGCAGGAGTTGGAGTGGGATCAGGATCCGGGTGAGGGGGAAGCGGTCGGCGATGCGTCCGCCGAGGGGTGCGCCCGCGATGCCGACGGCGCCGGAGACGGCGGCGAGGGTGCCGATCTGGGCGACGGAGAGGCCGGAGACGTAGGTGAAGTACAGGACGGAGACGGATGCCCACAGGCCGCTTCCAATGCGGTCGACGAAGGTGATGAGGAGCATCCGGCGTCCGTCGCGGCCTCCTGGTATGCGCGAGGGCCGGATGGCGGCCTCGGGCTTGGCGTCCACTGTTTCCCCCATGGAGCTGTTCGCTTGTCACGAGTTATGTATTGATACATAATTTTCAACGTGGCAACACAATATGAGATCACTGGTACGACGGCCAAGGGAATTGCCGCATCCGTCGAACGGGGCGTGGTGGACGGAGCGTTGGCACCGGAGGTCCCACTGCCGCCCGTGCGGCGGCTCGCGGACGAGCTGGGGGTGAGTCCGGGCACGGTTGCCACGGCCTACAAGGAGTTGCGGCGGCGGGGCATCGTCGTCACGCGCGGGCGTGGCGGCACGGTGGTCGCGCCGGCTCCCGCGGTCGGGTCGCGGCGGCCGCCCAAGGTGCCCGAGGGGCTGCGCGATCTGGCGGGCGGGCAGCCGGATCCGGCGCTGCTGCCCGCCCTGGTGCCGCCCTCGCGCCTTTCCCCGGGGGCCCGCTCCCATCGGTCCACGCCCCGGCTGGCGCGGCTCGAGGACGTGGTGCGCGAGTGGCTGGGCGCGGACGGCGTCCCCGCGGAGCACGTGACGTTCGCGCACGGCGCACTGGACCTGATCGACCGGGTGCTGTCGGTCGAGTTGCGTCCCGGGGACGGCGTGGCGATGGAGGACCCGGGGTATCACCATCTGCTGGATCTGGTCGCGGCGCTGGGGCTGCGTACCGTCCCGGTCGCCGTGGACGACGAGGGAGTGCGCCCGGAGGCCCTGCGCGGGGCGCTCGGGGCCGGGGTACGGGCCGTGGTGTTCAGTCCGCGGGCGCAGAATCCGTACGGCGGGTGTTTCTCCGCCGCCCGTCGGGATGCGCTGGCCGAGGTGCTGCGTGACGCGCCCGATGTGCTGGTGGTGGAGAACGACCACGCCTCCGAGGTGGCCGATGCCCCGCTGCACACGGTGACGGGTGCCGGGCCGGCGCGCTGGGCGCATGTGCGGACCGTGAGCAAGTTCCTGGGGACGGATCTGCGCTGGGCGGCAGCGGCCTGCGACGCGGTCACCCTCGCCCGGCACGACGGTCGGCTGCAGCTCACCTCGGGATGGGTCAGTCACCTGCTGCAGGAGACCGTGCACGGGCTGATGACGGACGAGGGCACGCGCGCGTTGGTGGCACGCGCGCGTGGGACGTACGCGCTGCGGCGCACCGCGCTGGCCGGCGAGCTGGCCGCACGGGGCATCGCCTCGCACGCCGCGAGCGGGATGAACGTGTGGGTGCCCGTGCGCGACGAGTCGGCGGTGGTGAACGGTCTGCGGTCGTACGGCTGGTGGGTCGCGGCCGGGGCGCGGTTCCGCCTGGCTTCCGGGCCGGGGGTGCGGATCACGGCCGCCGGCCTTGAGCCCGCCGACGCCGAGCGGCTGGCCTCGGACTTCGCCGCCGTGCTGGGCGAGTCCGAGGCCACCTATGGCGGGTGACCCCTGGGGGTCAGGCGCGCTTGCGGGCGAGTTCCTCGTAGAAGCCGAGCAGGGAGAGGTTGTCGATGGAGCCGGGGTTGACCGCCTTCTCCAGGGGCGTGCCCTGCAGCAGGCGCTTGACGGGGACCTCGATGCGCTTGCCGGTGAGGGTGTGCGGGACGCCGGGCACTTCGATGATCTCGTCCGGTACGTGGCGCGGCGAGAGCTGTTCGCGGATGGTCTGCTTGATGCGGTTCAGGAGTGCCTCGTCGAGGACGGCGCCCGGCGCGAGGTGCACGAACAGCGGCATCCAGTAGCCGCCGTCGGGCTGTTCGATGCCGATGACGAGGGATTCCCTGATCTCGGGCAGCCGCTCGACGACCTCGTAGATGTCGGCCGAGCCCATGCGTACGCCCTGCCGGTTGAGGGTGGAGTCGGAACGGCCGTGGATGATCACGGTGCCGCGTGAGGTGACGGTGATCCAGTCGCCGTGCCGCCAGACGCCGGGGTAGGTGTCGAAGTAGCTGTCGTGGTAGCGGCTGCCGTCGGGGTCGTTCCAGAAGCGGATCGGCATGGAGGGCATGGGGTTGGTGACGACCAGTTCGCCGACCTCGTCGACGACCGGCTTGCCGCTCGGGTCCCAGGCCTGCAGGTCGGTGCCGAGACCGGGCGCCTGGAGTTCGCCGGTGTGGACCGGGAGCGTCGGTACGCCGCCGGCGAAGCAGGAGCAGACGTCGGTGCCGCCGCTGACGGAGGCGATCCACAGGTCGGCCCCGCTCGCTGCGAACTCGTCGTGCAGCCAGCGGAAGCCGTCGGGCGGCAGCGGCGAGCCGGTGGTGGCGACACACTTCACGGCGGACAGGTCGTGGTCGCGCGCGGGGTGGACGCCGGCCTTGCGGCAGGCCATGACGTAGGCGGCGGAGGTGCCGTAGAGGGTGGCTCCGGTGCGTTCGGCGACCCGCCACTGGGCGCCCGTGTCCGGGTAGCCGGGGCTGCCGTCGTAGAGGACGATCGTGGTGCCCGTGAGCAGGCCGGAGACGAGGAAGTTCCACATCATCCAGCCGGTCGAGGTGTACCAGAAGAAACGATCCCCGGGGCCCAGGTCGCAGTGCAGCCCGAGCTGCTTGAGGTGCTCGACCAGGATGCCGCCCTGGGACTGCACGATGGCCTTGGGCAGGCCGGTGGTGCCGGAGGAGTACAGCACCCACAGCGGGTGGTCGAACGGGACCTGCTCGAAGACGGGCTCGGTGTCCCCCGCCGTCAGCGCCGACCACTCCAGGGCTCCCTCGGGTGCCTGGGTGCCGAGCAGCGGGATGTGGACGACGGCACGCACCGTGGGCAGCTCGCGGCGCAGTTCGGCGACGATCTCGCGGCGGTCGTGCTCCTTGCCGCCGTAGCGGTAGCCGTCGACGGTGAACAGCACGACGGGCTCGACCTGCTGGAAGCGGTCGAGGACGCTGCGGGCGCCGAAGTCGGGCGCGCAGGAGGTCCAGACGGCGCCGACGGCGGCCGTGGCGAGCAGGGCGACGACGGCCTGCGGGATGTTCGGCAGATAGCCGCTGACGCGGTCGCCGGGACGGACCCCGAGAGCGCGCAGTTCGGCGGCGAGGGAGCCGACCTGGCGGCGCAGTTCGGACCAGGTCACCGGGCGCGGTTCGTGGGTCTCGTCGACGTACAGGAGGGCGGGTTCGTCCGCGCGGTCGGCCGCGGCCCGCAGAGCGTGCTCGGCGTAGTTGAGGGTGGCGCCGGGGAACCACTGGGCGCCGGGCATGGCACGGTCGCCGAGCACGCGCGCGTAGGGCGTCGAGAAGCGGACGTCGAACCACTCCGTGACGGCTTTCCAGAAGGTGTCCAGGTGGTCGACGGACCACCGGTGCAGGGCGGGGTAGCCGCCTTCGGCCGGGGCGCCGTGGTGCTCGGCGGCCCATGCCTGGAACTGGGTGATGCGTGCCTGGGCGATCCGCTCGGGGTCGGGCTGCCAGAGCGGCTGGGGGTTCGCGGTCGTCATGGGGCGGCTCCCGGGCTGTGCGCGTCGTGTGCGTCGGTCCGCGCACGGGCTGGGGTGTGCGCGTGACGCGGCTGACAGGGACGATGCCATGTGATCGACTTCTGCACCAGGGTGTGCCCCACATAGTCCGTGTCGTGAAGATGTGGTCCCGGCACGGGTGAACGGCAGTTGAACGACACGCGCGCGTGGGGCGCTCGGTGGCAGGGTGAGCAGCATGGACGGTCGTGACCTGGTGCGTTCGGTGAGTGTGGTCGGTTCGGGGAGGGCGGCTCGGGGGTTGCGTACCGTGCGGGCCGCGTGGCGCAGGAGGCGGATCGACGCGGTCGGTCTGCCGCGGCGGGGGGCCGAGCGGGCGCGGGTCCCGGGGCAGGTGACGAGCGTGGCGCCGGGGCCGGGGGGCGGTGTCATCCGGTTCAGCCGGTCCGAGCTGCGGATCACGGTGGCGGTGAACGGGGCCGTGTTCTGGGGGTGGGACGGGGCCGGTCCGGAGCCGTCGTACGCGCTCGCGGGTGGCCGTCCGGAGCCGGATCCTCGCGCGGTGCTGGAGCCGGACAAGGACGGTGGCTGGCGGGTGGTCGCCGAGCGGGCGACGGTCACGGTCTCGCGGCACGGCGCGGTGGAGGTGTGCACTCCGGGCGGCGTGACCCTGCGCCGGGATCTGCCGCCGCGCTGGTGGGAACCGGTCGGCGGGGGCACCGCGCGCTGGATGCAGCGGTCGGAGGTGGCGGCCGACGCGCGCTTCTTCGGTCTGGGCGGCCGGGCGTCCGGGCCCCGGCTGCGGGACGGCACGTACCGGCTGTGGAACACCGATCCCGGCCGGGCGTTCGGCCCCGGTGACGATCCGCTGTACGTGACCATGCCGGTGCAGATCGTGGTGGCCGACGCGGGCACGCATCTGGTGTTCCACGACACCACGTGGGACGGCACGGTGGTGCTGCGCGAGGGCGAGGAGGGCGCCGGGTCCGGGCACGACCGGGCCGGGCGCTGCGAGCTGCGGATGGACGGCGGCCCGCTGCGCTGCTGGGTGATGGTGGGCACCCCCGCGCGCGTGCTGCACACCTGGGCCTCGCTGACCGGTGCGCCCGCGCTGCCGCCGGCGTGGGCGCTCGGCCACCAGCACGCGCGGTGGGGATTCGGCAGCGAGCAGGAGGTGCGCCGGATCGTCGCCGGTTACCAGGAGCGCCGGCTGCCGTTGGACGCCGTGCACCTGGACATCGACCACTACGACGACCACCAGGTGTTCACCGTCGACCAGGAGCGGTTCCCGAAGCTGCCGCAGCTCGCCGAGGAGCTGCGCCGGGACGGGATCCGGCTGGTGTCGATCGTCGACCCGGCCGTGAAGGCGGCGCCGGGCAGCGCGGTGTACGACAGCGGTTCGGCCGTGGACGCGTTCGTGCGGGACGCCTCCGGGCGGACGGTGCGCGGTGTGGTGTGGGCCGGGGAGTCGGTCTTCCCGGACTTCACGCACGCGCGCGTGCGCACGTGGTGGGGCGCTCTCTACGAGGAGCGCCTCGGGCAGGGCTTCGCGGGCTTCTGGCACGACATGAACGAGCCGACGTCGTTCAACGCCTTCGGGGAGCTCACCCTGCCGCGGTCGGCCCGGCACGCCCTGGAGGGGCGCGGGGGCGACCACCGGGAGGCGCACAACGTGTACGCGCTCTGCATGGCCCGGGCGGGCTACGAGGGGTTGCGTGAGCTGTCGCCCGGGGAGCGGCCCTTCCTGTTCTCCCGGTCGGGGTGGGCGGGCATGCAGCGCTACGGGGGCACCTGGTCCGGGGACGTGGCGACCGGCTGGCCCGGGCTGCGGGCGTCGCTGTCGCTCGTGCTGGGCCTCGGTCTGTGCGGGGTGCCGTACTCGGGCCCGGACGTGGGCGATTTCGACGGCAGTCCGTCGCCGGAGCTGTATCTCAGATGGTTCCAGCTCGGCGCGTATCTGCCGCTGTTCCGGACCCACGCGAGTCTGCGGGCGGGGCGCCGGGAGCCCTGGGAGTTCGGTGCCGAGGTGCTGGAGCACGCGCGCGTGGCACTGCTCGAACGGCGGCGGCTGCTGCCGTACTTCATGACGCTGGCCCATCTGGCCCGGCGTACCGGCGCGCCCTATGTGCGGCCGCTGTGGTGGGGAGCGCCGGAGGACCGGGCGCTGCGCGACTGCGAGGACACGTTTCTGCTCGGGGACGCCCTGCTGGTGGCTCCGGTGCTGGCCCCCGGTGCCGACCGGCGGGCGGTGCAGCTGCCGCGGGGCCGCTGGTACGACACCGTGACGGAGCAGGCGTACGAGGGGCCGGGGCAGGTTCTTGTCGACGCGCCGCTGTCACGGATACCGGTGTTCGCGCGTGCCGGCGCGGTCATCCCCGTGCGCGGCGCCGACGGCGGCCTGGGGCTGGAGGTGTGGGCACCGGCGCGTGGCCGCACGGGCGGCGGTCTGGTCGTGCCGGACGCGGGCGCCGCGTGGGAGGAGCCGGAGATCGAACGCTACGTCGCCCGTCGGCAGGGCCCCCGGGTGGTGGTCACCCGGGAGCGGGAGGACGGCTCCGCCGAGCCCCGCTTCCCGGTCCGGGTGCGGGGGCTCGGCTGAGCCTCGCCGCTCAGACGTACCGGCCCTCGAACCAGGCCCGTACGGCCACGGTGTGCAGCGGGAAGGCGAGTTCCTCGGGCCTGCGCAGCAGCCGCCAGCCCTCGGTCTCGTCCGTGGGGTCGGCCGGCGGCAGCCCTTCCACCGGGCGCTCCGGGAGGAGTCCGAACAGCAGCAGGTGACCGTCGGGCGAGCTCATGGCGTCCACGAGCCGCACGTCCCGCGCGGCCGCGTCGATGCCGGTCTCCTCCTTGAGCTCGCGTACGACGGCCTGCTTCCAGTCCTCCCGGTCGTCGATGTAGCCGCCGGGCAGTGCCGTGCCCCCGCGCGCGGGGGCGACGGTCCGGGTGATGACGACCAGGGCCGTGCCCTTGGTGTCGTACACGGGCTGGAGCGCGATGGCCACCGGCAGCGGATTGCGGTAGGCGACGGTCCCGCAGGACGGGCAGGTGCGCGGCCAGCCGGAAACGCCCTCTCCATAGGGCACTCCGCAACTCGAACAGTGCGAGTCCGGTGCGAAGTTGTCAGTTGAGTGCTGAGTTTCGGACACGCGCGGACTGTATCCGATCAGAGGAGGGACATCTTCCGGAGGTTGCTCAGTGGTCGCCGCTGAGCGACTTCGAGGACACGGGGAAGTCGAAATAGGTGTCCGGGTAGGGCTCGGGCTTGTAGGTGTAGTGCCACCACTCCTCGGCGAGGTTCACGAATCCGAGGCTCTCGAGGGTGTTCTTGAGCAGCAGGCGGTTGGCGCGCTGTTCGCCCTGGATGCGCGGGTCGCGCGTGTGCGCGAGGGTGTCGAAGCAGTCGAATCCGGTGCCCATGTCGACGGAGTTGTCGGGGAAACGCTCATCCTTGGGCGCGAAGCATGGCACCAGCGGCTGCCCGGGGTGGTAGGGACGGGTCGGCCGCGCGGGGAGCCTCACGATGGTGAGGTCCATGGTCGAGCCACGGCTGTGGCCGGATTTCTCGGCGATGTAGCCGTCCGCGAACAGCCGGGTCTTGTCGACGTTCGGGTAGAACTCGCCCTTCATCGACTGGTCGTCGAGGTCCTTGGCCCAGCGGACGAAGTGGTTCACGGCCCGCTGCGGCCGGTAGCAGTCGTAGACCTTGAGGGTGTAGCCCTTGCGCAGCAGGGTGAGCTGGGCCTTGTGGAGGGCTTCGGCGGCGGGGCGGGTGAGGATGCACATCGGCTGCTCGTAGCCGTCGATGCGCTCGCCGACGAAGTTGTGCGGGGTGAAGTAGCGCATCTCCTGGAGGATCGTCGGATCCACGGTTCTCAGGGCCACGAAGTCCTTCGGTGCCTTGGGTTCCGTCGTCGCCCCTGCGGTCGCGGGGGCGGCGGTCACGGCCAGCAGGGCGGCGAGAGCGCTGACCAGCCCGCGTACTGCACTGGTGAGTCGTGTCATGTCTCCTGCACTGCCCAATTCCGGATCCCCGTGACACACTTCTGACGTTCCGTCAGATAACTCGACAGGGAGGGCCGATGTCCCCCACGCGCACGCCTGTGGTCGACGGATGGTTCGCCGGCACGGGTGACGAATTCAGACTTCTCGGCACTCGTTGCGCGGCTTGCGCCTCCGTGTTCTTTCCCCGCGAGGACACCCACTGCCGAAATCCCGGGTGTACCGGAGGAGATCTCGAGGAGGTGCCGCTGTCGCGACGGGGGCGCGTCTGGTCGTACACGGACAGCCGGTACCGACCGCCGTCACCCTATGTGAGCAACCAGGAACTTCCGTGGGAGCCGTACGCGTTGATCGCTGTGGAGTTGGAGGCCGAGCGGATCGTGGTGCTGGGACAGGCGGCTCCCGGGGTCACCGTCGCCGATCTGACGGTGGGCATGGAGGTGGAGGTCGTCCCCGGAGTGCTTCACGAGGACGCGGAGACGACCTGGACGACCTGGCACTGGCGGCCGACGGGGGTGAGGGCGTGACGACGGACGTGGCGGTGCTCGGGGCGGGCATGCACCCATGGGGCAAGTGGGGCCGCTCCTTCGTGGAGTACGGCACTGCGGCGGCCCGCGCGGCACTGGCGGACGCCGGCCTGGACTGGCGCGAGGTCGGCTCGGTGGTGGGCGCCGACACCGTGCGGGGCGGGTATCCCGGGTATGTGGCGGGAGCGACCTTCGCCAAGGCGCTGGGCTGGCAGGGAGCCAGGGTCGCCAGCGTGTACGCGGCGTGCGCCTCCGGAGCCCAGGCGATCGCCACGGCGCGGGCACAGATACTCGCCGGGCTCGCGGACGTGGTCCTCGTGGTGGGGGCGGACGCGGCACCCAAGGGGTTCTTCCGGCCCGCGGGCGGCGACCGGCCGGACGATCCGGACTGGCTGCGCTTCCGCGTCCTGGGAGCGACCAATCCGGTGTACTTCGGTCTGTACGCGCGGCGGCGGATGGCGGTGCACGGCGACACACCGGAGGACTTCGCCCTGGTCAAGGTGAAGAACGCCGCCATGGGCGCGCTCAACCCGTACGCCCGCTACCGCAAGCGGGTCACCGCCGAGGAGGTCGCCGCGTCCACGGTCGTGGCCGATCCGCTGCGGCTGCTCGACATCTGCGCCACCTCCGACGGCGGGGCGGCCCTGGTGCTCTCCAGCATGGAGTTCGCGCACCGGCACGGGACGACCCGGCCGGTGCGGATCCGGGCGGTGTCGACGGTGACCCCGCGCTTCCCGAACACGGTGCTGGACCTGCCGGACATCGCCACGGACTCCACCGTGGCGGTGGGCGCCCCCGAGGAGACCTTCCGGGCCTCCATAGCCCGGGCCGCCTACGAGGAGGCCGGTATCGGCCCCGGCGACCTGTCCCTGGCGGAGGTGTACGACCTGTCCACCGCGCTGGAGCTGCAGTGGTACGAGGACCTGGGACTGTGCGGCGAGGGCGAGGGGGCGAAGCTGCTGCGGGAGGGCGCGACGGGCCCGGGCGGCCGCATACCCGTCAACGCCAGTGGCGGCCTCGCCTCGTTCGGGGAGGCGGTGCCGGCCCAGGCGATCGCCCAGGTCTGCGAGCTGACCTGGCAGTTGAGAGGCACGGCCGGCGAGCGGCAGATCGCCGGGGCGCGCGTGGGGATCTCCGCCAACCAGGGGCTCTTCGGGCATGGATCGTCAGTGGTCGCGGTGCGGTGACGACGCCGGAGGAGAGCGGAGTGTGACACCAGAGGCCACAGAGGTTTTCCACGCTGTGTGACCACCCCGGAATCCTGCGTGAACGTCTCATGAACTGCGCCTGGGCGCACGCGGGCAGCGAAATCATGCTCCCGTGCACTCCTGGACGGACACTCTCCGCTTCGCCTTCCAGCCGGTGGTCAACCTGAGGACGGGCGCGGTCACCGCACTGGAGACACTCGCCCGCCCGGAGACCGGTGACATCCTGGCCGAAGCCCGCCGAGACCCCGAACTCGACGGCAGGCTCACGGTGTTGGCTCTCCGCGCCGCGACGCACAAGGAAACCCTGCTGCCGCTGCATCTGAACGTGTTCGCGGCCACCCTCGCCGACCTCGGCGGCCTGGCCCTGCTGCACGACGCCGTGCGCGCGGCCGGGCGCCTGCCCTGGGAGGTGACGCTGGACGTGGTCCCGCCCTACACGCACGTGCCGCAACGGGCCCTGCTGGAGGCCGTGGCCTCGCTGCGCGAACAGGGCTTCCGGATCAGCGCGGACGGCATCGGGGACGGCGACATACCCCTCCGGCTGCTCACCGACCTCTCCCCCGACCTGGTGAAACTCGATGCCTCGCTGCTGTCCCGGCCGGCCGCGGTGCGGGCGATGCGGACCCTGTGCGAGGAGCTGGGCGCGCTGGTCGCGGTGGAGGGCGTGGAGACCGAGCTGCAGTACGCGGCGGCGCTGTCGGCCGGGGCGCAGCTGGGCCAGGGCGAGTTGTTCGCGCCGCCGGCCCGGATCCCCGCCGTGGACGTATACGTTCCGCCCCGCTCCCCCGGCACCGTGGGTGTGCCCCGGTCCGGGCCGTCGGTGCGAGAGTTCGTGCGTCCGGCCGCCGTACTGCCGGTGACCGTCTCGGCGGGGCAGGTGCGGGCGCTGCTGACCGGGTCGCCGGACGTGTCCGGTGTGCTGCTGGTGGACCAGGCCGGCAGGCCCGTGCGCTCGGTGCACCGCTCGCGGTTCCTGCTGTCGATGTCCGGCCGCTACGGGCACGCCCTGTACGCCGACCGGCCGGCGTTCAAGCTGGGGGACGCACCCCGCACGGTCGGCGTCGACGCCACCGCCTGGGAGGTGCTGGACGTCGTCGCGGTCGGCGGCCGGGACCGGACCTCCGACGATGTCGCGGTGGTCGACCGGTACGGCCGCTGCGTGGGGGTCGTACGGCTCGCGGACCTGGTGCGGGCCCTGGCCGAGAGCCGGGTCGAGGAGGCCGCCGGGCTCAATCCGCTGACCCGGCTGCCCGGTTCGGACGCGATCACCGGCGAGGTGGACCGGTGGATCGCCGACGGCCGGACGTTCGCGCTCAGCTGGCTGGACATCGACCACTTCAAGCAGGTCAACGACGGTGCCGGATTCGCCATGGGTGACGAGCTGATCCGGTCGGTGGGGCGAGCACTGCAGCATGCGGTGTCGGGTAACGCGCGCGTGGGGCACATCGGCGGGGACGACTTCCTGGTGCTGGCCGAGGAGGAGGCGCTCGACCCACTGGTCGCGGCGGTGCTCGACGCACCCTGGTCGGCGGGAGACCGGCCGGTCACGCTCTCGCTCGCGACGGTGGTGTGCACGCCGGGAAGCGTGGGCGACCACCGGCAGGCCGCCGCCGAGCTCGCTCCGCTGAAGCAGGCGGCCAAGGCGCTGCGGGGCGCGAGCTGGGTGCTCGGACGGGCCGGGCTGCCCGGCCACGAGGTCCGGCGCGGCACCGGTGCGGCACCGGCGCAGGCCGGATACGCGACCGTCGAGCCGGGACGGTGAACATCCTTCCCGGACCATTCCGTTGGGGTCCGGCGCGGTGACCTGGGCGTCGGGAGGGTCGCCGGCGCCGTGGCCACCGGGCCGCGGGAAGAGTCGCCGTCACCGTCGCCGTCAGCAACCTTGACGCCCCCGGAACGCCGGTGAACACTTCCCGGTGTCAGCCGACATCGCCGTACATTCTCGGCGTTATCAGGCACTGCGCCACGGGTCTGTCCTGCTCCACAACTCGTCCCTCCCCGGCGATACGGCTGCGACGGCACGCTCGTCACGGACGCCGGGCGGGGCGCGGGGCTCCCTGCCTACGGCTGAACACGCCAATGGAACGTTCCTGCACGGAGGGCCGGGGCTGAACGCCCCCACCGGCGCCAAGGGAGCCGCCATGAGCAACGGACACATCTTCGTCGGCGAAGTGATCGGCACCGCGATCCTGATTCTCTTCGGTGCCGGTGTCTGTGCCGCCGTCACGCTCAGATACTCCAAGGCACGGGCCTCGGGCTGGGTCGTCATCGCCTTCGGCTGGGGCTTCGGCGTCCTCGCGGGCGCGTACACGGCCGCTCCGCTGTCCGGTGGCCAGCTGAACCCCGCGGTCACCCTCGGCATCGCCATCGACACCGGCAAGTGGGGCAAGGTCTGGGTGTATCTGCTGGGCCAGCTCGTCGGCGCGATGCTCGGGGCCGTACTGGCCTATCTGGTCTACCTCGCCCAGTTCCAGGCCAACGTCCGCAAGGAGGGCACGACGGAGGGCACGGCCGACGAACCGGTGCCGACGCTCGGCATCTTCTCGACCATCCCGGAGATCCGGAACCCGGTCGCCAACCTCATCACCGAGATCATCGCGACCGTCGCGCTCGTGCTGCCGATCCTCGCCTTCGGACTGACCAAGGGACTCGGCGAGTCCGGTACGACCGTACTGATCGTGTCCCTGCTCGTGGTCGGCATCGGGCTCTCCCTCGGCGGGCCCACCGGCTATGCCATCAACCCGGCCCGCGACCTCGGGCCGCGGATCGTGCACACCTTCCTGCCGATCCCCAACAAGGGCACGTCCGACTGGGGTTACGCCTGGATCCCGGTTGCCGGGCCCCTGATCGGCGGGGCACTCGCCGGCGCCATCTACCACGCGGCCTTCTGATTCCCCGTACGTCACCTCCGACCCCGTACACCGTCACCTTCGACCCCGTACACCCCGTAGGCCTCTGCGCCCCCGTATGCCTGCTCCCGGCCCGTACGCCTACCTGCTCCCGGCCCGTACGCCTACCTGCTCCCGGCCCGTACGCCGCCCTCCCGCCGCACACGCGCCCCTCTGACCAGCGACCCGACCCAGCGACCCAGGGACTGCCATGACGGACACCGCCGACACCTACGTCGCCGCCATCGACCAGGGCACCACGTCCAGCCGCTGCATCGTCTTCGACCACGGCGGCGCCATCGTCGCCGTCGACCAGCGCGAGCACCGCCAGATCTTCCCGAAGCCGGGCTGGGTGGAGCACGACGCGACCGAGATCTGGTCCAAGGTGCAGGCCGTGGTGGCCGGGGCGCTCGCCAAGGCGGGGCTGCGCGCCGACCAGCTGAGCGCGCTCGGCATCACCAACCAGCGGGAGACGACCGTCCTGTGGGACCGCGCCACCGGCAAGCCGGTGCACAACGCGATCGTCTGGCAGGACACCCGTACCGCCGCCCTGTGCAACGAACTGGGCGGCAGGGACGGCCAGGACCGCTTCCGTGAACAGACCGGACTGCCGCTGGCCAGCTACTTCTCCGGGCCCAAGGCGGCCTGGCTGCTGGACCACGTGCCCGGTCTGAGGGAGCGGGCCGAACGCGGCGAGATCGCCTTCGGGACGATCGACTCCTGGCTGATCTGGAACCTCACCGGTGGCACCGAGGGCGGCCGGCACGTCACCGACGTGACGAACGCCGGCCGCACCATGCTGATGAACCTGGAGACGCTCCAGTGGGATCCCGCCATCCTGTCCGCCATGAACGTGCCCGAGGCGGTGCTGCCCGAGATCAGGTCCTCCGCCGAGGTGTACGGCACGGCGGTCGGGCAGCTCGCCGGGGTGCCCGTCGCCTCGGCGCTGGGCGACCAGCAGGCCGCCGTCTTCGGGCAGGCCTGCTACGACGTGGGCACCGCGAAGAACACCTACGGCACCGGCAGCTTCCTGCTGCTGAACACCGGCAACCGGCCGGTGCCGTCCAAGAGCGGGCTGCTGACGACGATGGGCTACAAGATCGGCGGAGAGGCGCCGGTGTACTGCCTCGAGGGGTCCATAGCGATAACGGGCGCGCTGGTCCAGTGGTTCCGCGACCAGCTCGGGATCATCCGCACCGCCGACGAGATCGAGACACTGGCGGCGAGCGTCGAGGACAACGGCGGCGCCTACATCGTGCCCGCGTTCTCCGGCCTGTTCGCGCCCTACTGGCGTTCCGACGCGCGCGGTGTCGTCACCGGCCTCACCCGGTACGTCACCAAGGCCCATCTCGCGCGCGCGGTGCTGGAGGCGACGAGCTGGCAGACCCGGGAGGTCGTGGACGCCATGTACCAGGACTCCGGCGTGCGGATCACCACCCTGAAGGTCGACGGCGGCATGACGAAGAACAACCTGCTCATGCAGCACCAGGCGGACGTCCTCGGCGTCCCGGTCATCCGGCCACGCGTGTCGGAGACCACCTGCCTGGGCGCCGCCTACGCGGCCGGCCTGGCGACGGGCGTGTGGAACGACCTGGACGAGCTGAAGTCGCACTGGCAGCGGGACGCGGAGTGGACACCGGCGATGGAGCCGTCGGTGCGCAACCGCGAGTACCGCAACTGGCGCAAGGCCGTGGAGAAGAGCTTCGGCTGGCTGGAGGACGCGGAGGAGGACGGCGCGTAACGGTGCACGGCACGCGCGCGTGAGGGCTCCTTCCGTGGCACACGCGCGTGAGGGCTCCTTCCGTGGCACGCGCGCGTGAGGGCTCTTCACCGGACCACGGCCCGTACCCCGGTCGGCGGGGGTACGGGCCGTGCCCGTGAAGCAGCGAGGGCGCCTGACGGCGTGGGTCAGCCGAGGGCGGCCCGGCGGCGGTCCGTGGCGTACTCCATCGCATGCCGGACGACTCCGATGAGCACCTCCTTGACCGATTCCCGCTCCCGCGCGTCGCAGAGCAGGACGGGTACGCCGTCGTCCAGGTCGAGGGCCTGCCGAACGGACTCGGCCGGGTAACGGGCCGCTTCCTCGAAGCAGTTGACGCCGACGAGGAAGGGGATGCCACGCCGCTCGAAGTAGTCGACGGCGGCGAAGCAGTCCTCGAGGCGCCGTGTGTCGGCGAGGACGACGGCGCCGAGCGCGCCCTCGGACAGCTCGTCCCACATGAACCAGAACCGTTCCTGCCCGGGCGTGCCGAAGAGGTACAGCACCAGGTCCTCGCGCAGGGTGATACGGCCGAAGTCCATGGCCACGGTGGTGGTGTGCTTGCCCTCCACACCGCTGGTGTCGTCGACGGGGCGGCCGACCTCGGTGAGCAGTTCCTCGGTGCGCAGCGGCCTGATCTCGCTGACCGCGCCGACGAGGGTCGTCTTGCCCACGCCGAAGCCGCCGGCCACCAGGATCTTGAGCGTGACGGGCTCGACCGGGGGCTTGCCGCGCTCAGAACGCCCGAGGATCATCGGTCTCTTCTCCTGCTCGGGAGGCTTTCGGATGGGGGTCACAGCGCGCGGAGGCCGTTGATCACGTCGCGCAGAATGCTCTCGTCCGGCAGCTCGGCCGGTGGCACCGGGCGGGTGACATGGACGAGGTCCGCGTGCACCAGGTCGCCGATGAGCACCCGCACCACGCCGATCGGCAGGTCGAGTCCGGCGGCGAGTTCGGCGACCGACTGCGGTTCGCCGCGGCAGAGCCCGACGATCTCCACGTGCTCGGGCGACAGCGCCGGATCCGTTTCGGGGTCGCCCGCGCCGGATTCCGTGACGACCACCGCGATCAGATCGAGCCGGTGCTGGGCCGGACTCGTGGTACGGCCGCGTGTCATGGCGTACGGACGGACGACCGGTCCGGCCTCGTCGTCGAACCAGTGGTTTCTCACCTGACCGTCTGTGCTCATGCCATCCCACTACCCGCCTGTGGGCAGATCGGTGCGCGGGGCGGCGCCCAGATGTGCGCCGACCCGCTTGACCAGGAGCGTCATCTCATAGGCGACCTGTCCGACGTCGGAGTCGGCGTCGGACAGAACGGCGAGGCAGCTGCCGTCCCCGGCGGCGGTGATGAACAGGAAGGCGTCGTCCAGCTCGACCACCGTCTGCCGGACGCCGCCCGCGTCGAAGTGGCGGCCCACGCCCTTGGCGAGGCTGTGGAAGCCGGATGCGACGGCGGCCAGATGCTCGCTGTCCTCCCGGGTCAGGTCCTTGGACGCCCCCGTCGGGAGCCCGTCGCCGGACAGGACGACGGCCTTGCGGATACTGGCGACGCGGTCCACCAGGTCGTCCAGCAGCCAGTTCAGCTGCCCCTTGTCGGTCGCCGTGTGGCCGGTCGCCTTCGGTGCGGTCATCGACCGTCCCCCTTAGTCGTTCCTTGTGCTGTGCCGTCGTGGTCTGCGTCGCCGCCGGCGTTCTCCTCCCGGCCGCGCTGCCAGCCTCGCTGCAGCGAGGCCATCCGGCTGCGGACCTCATCGGCGTCGCGGTCGGCGGTCCCCGCCGCGCGCTCGGCGCGCCGTACGGTGTCCTGCTTGAGCTGGGGGGCCAGGCTGGCCTGACGTATGCGCCGGGGCAGAGGCCCGGTGGCCGGCCCGTCACCCGACGCGCCGGGCGGCTGTGTGGCCGTGGGTCCGCCGGTGCCTCCGGTGTCTCCCGTGTCTCCGGGGCGGGGCTCCACGCCGGGGCGCTCGACCGGGCCGGTGCCGGACCCGCCTGTGGTGTCCGGGCCGTCGCCGGCGAGGGGCGCGGGCGGCCGGGTGCGCCGGGGCAGGGCGGGGACGTCCGGCGTCGTGCCGGTGCCGCCGGCGGGGGCCGGGTCGCGTTGCTGGAAGGGGTCGGTGAGTTCTGCGGGCGCCCCGCCACGTTCCTGGGCTCGGTCGGTGCGCTCGGCAGCGGCCGCGTCGCGTTGCTCGGCTCGGTCGGTGGGTTCGGCAGATCGGCGGGAGCCGGCAGTGCGGCGCCGGGAGGGGAGCGGGGCCAGTCCGCCCGCGTCGGGACGGCCGGAGGCGGCGGGGGGCTGCTGGTCCGGTTCGTCGCGGCGGGGGCGCTGGTCGGTGACGGGCCTGCCGTGCGAGCTGACCAGTTTGGGGGTCTGCCGGCGCGGCAGAGGTATGGGCCCGCGGTCGTCCGCCTCGTCGCGTGACGCGCGGTCGGCGGACGGGGGCGGCCCCTGGTCTTCGGTGCGGGTGCGGGAGCGGCGGGGCCGGAACAGTCCGCCGCGCTCGCTGTCCTCGCCCCCCAATACGCCGGGGAAGTCGTCGATGGCGTCGAGATCCACCGGCGCCTCCAGCTCGACCGGGCCGTCCAGCAGCGAGGTCGGCAGGCCGGGCAGCTGCGCGGGCGCCGGGGACCGGCCGATGCCCCGGCCCGCCTGCCCGACCTCCTTCGCCGGGCGGTTCCGGTCGAGGCGGAAGCCGAGGCCGTTGGTGTCCGGTACGTCGTCGCTGAGCAGCGCGTCGGGGATGAAGACGACGGCGGTGGTGCCGCCGTAGGGCGACGGCTGGAGCGAGACCCGGACGTTCTGGCGCTGGGCGAGGCGGCTGACCACGAACAGGCCGAGCCGGTCGGTGTCGGACAGTTCGAACTCGGGTGTCTCGGCGAGGCGCAGGTTGGCGTCCAGCAGCGCCTCGGCCGTCATGCCCAGACCCCGGTCGTGGATCTCCAGTGTGAAGCCGTTGGCCACCCGCTCGCCGAGCACCTGGACGGCGGTGTGCGGGGGCGAGAAGACCGTGGCATTCTCCAGGAGTTCGGCCGCGAGGTGGGTGAGGTCGGCGACCGCCGGGCCGGTGACGGCGACTCGGGGCAGCCGCCGTACCTCGATGCGTTCGTAGTCCTCGACCTCGGCGACGGCGGCGCGTACGACGTCCATCAGCTGCACCGGGCGGCGCCACTGCCGCGACGGTGCGGCGCCGGAGAGGATCACCAGGCCCTCGGCGTGCCGGCGCATACGGGTGGTGAGGTGGTCCAGCCGGAAGAGGTCGGCGAGTTCGTCGGTGTCCTCGGTCCGCCGTTCCATGGTGTCGAGCAGCGTGAGCTGTTTGTGCAGCAGCACCTGGCTGCGGCGGGCGAGGTTGACGAAGACCTCGGAGACGCCGGAGCGCAGTTCGGCCTGTTTGACGGCGGCCTCGACGGCGGCCCGCTGGAGGGTGTTGAGGGCCTGGCCGACCTCGCCCATCTCGTTCTTGTCGTAGTCGAGGCGCGGCACCTCGGTCTCGACGTCGATGTGCTCCCCCGCGGACAGGCGGCGCATCACGCTGGGCAGCCGGACACCGGACGCCTCGTGCGCCTCCAGCCGCAGCTGGCGCAGGTCGCGGATGAGGCCGCGGCCGATCCGGACCGACAGGAAGACGGAGAACACGAGCGCGACCAGGCCGAGCAGGCCCGCGACGGCCGCCTGCAGGATGACGCCCATGGCCACCGGGTGGGTACGGCTCTGGAGGCGGTCGCCGACCTGGTCGTCGAGGGTGCCGAGTTCGTTCAGGACGCCGGCGGCCGCGGAGTCCCAGCTCTGCGCCGTGACGCCGCGGGGCGTGCCGGAGTCCGTGTCGACGACGGTCTGTTCGGCCGTGCGCAGCGGGGCGGTGGTGGCGTCCTTCCAGAAGCGTTCGTAGCGTTCGCGGTCGGCGGCCGGCAGCAGGGGCAGGCTGACGTCGTACAGGACCCTGCGCTGGGCGGCGAGGTCGGAGATGTCATGGGTCTCGGCGCGGGTGAGCCGGCCGACGACGAGGGAGGAGCCGAGCAGGGCGTCCTCGCGGGAGAGCAGTTCACGGGCGCGGCTGACATTGACCAGCGCGCGCTCCTGCGCGTCCAGCTCGACGTCGTCGATGCCTTCGAGGGTGGCGAACAGCGTGAAGCACGGGCCGACCAGGCGGTTGTAGAGGTCGAAGGCCTGAGCGCGGGTGACCGTGCGCTGCTCGACGTCACGGCGCAGGGAGCCGAGGCCGTCGAAGGCGTCGAGGACGGTGGTGAGGCGTGCGCTGTCGTCCGCGTCGATGTTGTCGGCGACGTCGTGGTCGCCGGCGTTCTTGCGGATCGTGGCGATCGCCCGGTCGGTGGCGGCGCGGGTGCGCTGCAGCGCGGAGAGGCTGTCGGCGGCTCTCGGGTCGGCGAGGTAGACGAGGGTCTGGCGGCGCTCCTGCTGCAGTTCGCGGACGGTGTCCTCGGCGGGATAGCCGATGTCCTGCCTGACGTCCGACACCTGGAACAGCCGGGCGACCTCGCGCCCGGTGAGTACCGTTGCGAAGCCCCAGATGGCGGTCAGGGACACCAGCGGCACGAGAAGCAGCGCCACGATCTTCCGGCGGATCGACTTCCCGCGAAAGCGCATGGCCTCCCCCAGCTCGACCCCCGGCCGGCCGGGGGTACACATGTCCGTCAACAAACGGCGCGAGCCTACTACCGCCTCACAGTTAACTCGAAGACATGTCCGGAGGGCGAACTTCCGCTCCGGCGGCGAGAGATGCCGAGTTGTCCGGGCATTGCGGGAGATTGCCACCGCGATCCGGCGGCCGCGCCCGGCCGGACGGTGCCGCCGCGACCGGGCGGTTGGCTGGAATTTTTCCCCGGCCGGGAATCATCGGCCGGTCTCGTTCGTCCTTCTCCACGGGAAATGGGGGCGGAATGGGCCACAGGTGCCGCATCCCGCACCCCGGCGGCGTAAAACAGCGCAAGCCGGGCAGCCACTGGGGAGTCGGGGTCTTGTGACACCGGGGCGAGCGGTCTGTCGGCGTTGGGGAGGTACGCGATGATGGGCACGGCGGAGTGGCGCGATGCGCCCGAGGAGAGCGTGGCGGTGCGCTCGGCGGCGCGGCGGGACACGGAGGCACCGGATCGCGACATTCGGGCGCGTGGCCGCGCCCGGGAGTCCGCCGGCGAACGGCAGCAGTACTACAGGCCGTTGTGGGTCGAGGAGCCCGCCCGACGGCACCCGCTGCCGGATCCGGTGCGTACGGCGGCGGTGCGGGCCCTCCTGATCATCGCGGTGACGCTGATCCAGGCGATGGTGGCGTTCCTGTGCACGCTGGCCGGGTCCTGGCTGGCCTTCCCGATGGTGATCAGCAGCGTGGCGAGCACGGTGGTGGCCACCTGGGCCGTGGTCGACGTGTGGGTGACCCGCCAGGTGTGGAACCAGCGGTACGGCGTGGTCTCCGAGCCGAGCAGCACGGCCCGGGCACTCCGGCGTGAGCGGCGCGCCCGCCGGCGCGAGGAGCGCGCGGCCCTGCGCGAGCAGGACCGCATACGCCGCCGGGGTGGTACCGGGCAGCTGTCCCACCCCTGAGTTCCCACGGCTCGCCGCTACGGCGTGTTCGGCACCGGCTTCCTGAACATCCGCGTCGCCGTGATCTCGCTGTGCACCGCCTCTCCGGCCTGGGGCTGCTGGGGCAGCCCGGGCCGAAGGTGCTCCTCGACGCTGATGTACTTCAGGCCCGCCCTGAGGTCGGCGTCGTTGCGCAGGCGGATGACCAGCGGGAACTCGGCCAGAGCGGTCGTGTCGAACAGACCGGTGGTGTAGAGCAGCTGCACGCCGAGCGCGTCGGACACGGCCCGCTGCAGCTCCAGCAGGTACGTGGCGTTGGCACGGCCGATCGGGTTGTCCAGGAACAGCGTGCCGGCGTGCCGGTGCTTGTCCCGGCCCCGGTCGTTCGAGCGGAGGGCGGCCATCGTGCAGTACAGGGCGATCGCGGCGGTGAGCAGCTGGCCGCCGGAGAAGACATCGCCCATCTGGCCCACGGGGACGCGCTCGGCGCGCAGCACGGCGTCGGGCTTGAGGATCTCGACGGCCACGCCCTTCGGCTGCAGCGCTGCTGCGACTCCGCGCAGCAGCAGCGACATGCCGTCCCGGCGCAGATCGGAGTTCTTCTTCACGGCCGCTCGTGTGGCGTCGTCGATGACTTCGCCGAGCCGTTCGGTGAGGGTGGCCTGGTCGGGCTCCTCGAAACGGATGCGCAGGAACTCCTGGCCGGACCACTCGCCGAGCCCCTCGGGCAGCCGGGACAGCCGCTGGGCCGACCTCAGCGTGGCGAGAGCCGACTCCACCAGGCCCCTGAGGCGGTCCACGATCGAGTCGCGGTTGCGCTCGAGCTGGGCCAGCTCGTCGGTCAGGACGCGCAGTCGGGGCGCGAACGCGTCCGCCCACTTCTGCGCGTGCTCCGGCAGCGCGGATGCGGGCAGTTCGCGGATCTGCTGCCGGGCGGGGGTGCGGACCTGCTCGTAGCGCGTGGAGTTGGCGTGCCGGACGAGGACATCGCTCGCCTCGCGCACGGCCGCTTCGGCGGCGGACAGATCGGCGGCACAGCCGCGCAGCGAGCGGCGGGCCTCGGCGGCGGAGTGCCGGGCCTCCTCCAGGCTGCCGGGGTACGGCTCCGGCTCCTCCTGCTCCTCCTCGGGGACATGCTCGCGCAGCAGGTCACGGAGCATCGCGGCGATCTCGTCGAAGCCGCCGGCCGCGTCCTCGGCGGCCCGGTGGGTCTCCAGCAGCTCCGCGTGTGCCTCGCGAGCCTCGGCCAGCGCCTCGGCGCGGGCGGCGAGCTCGCCCGTCGCGGTGCGCAGCAGGGCCTGGGCGTGCTCGGCGTCGCGCGGGACGAGCTCCTCGGGCAGCTCGGTGTGCGCCTCGCCGTCCTCGGGGGCGTGCCGTTCGGCCTCGCCGCGCAGCCGGCCGAGCTGCTCGCTCGCGCTGGACATGCGTGTCTCCAGGAGTTGCACGAGCTCCTCGGCACGGGCGGCGGCGGCCTGCCGGGAGGGCCCGTCGGAGCCGTCGGGCGACTGCAGCAGCTGCTCGGCTCGGGTGCGGACCTTGTTGCTGAGCCGGTCGAGTTCGGCGCGGGCGGCGCTCTCGTCGCTCTCCGCGCGGGCCTGCTCGGCACGCAGGTCGGCGCCGACGCCGACCTTCTCGTACACCTGGGAGGCGGCCCGGTAGGCCTCGCGCAGGGCGGGCAGGGACGCCTTGGGGGCGTCCGCGTCCTCGACCGGTACGTCGTCGGGGGCGCCGGCGATCTCGGAGCGCTCGGCGCGCAGGGCTC
>NZ_JBEPBF010000142.1:0-25912 GCF_040298985.1 Streptomyces sp. NPDC001093
CGCCGGTGCCGCGCGCCGGTGCGCCGGGGGCGGTGCGCCGCTGGGTGCGCTGCTGCTCGGGGTAGGTGTCGAGGAGCCGCCCGGTGGGCCGGTCCGCCTCCGCGGCGCGCGGTGCCGGCGGCCGTACGCCGTCCAGGCCCTGGGCCTCGCGGGCCGCGATCTCCTTGAGCCGCAGGGACAGCTGCAGCGTGCTGGGCCGGTCCTCGGGGTCCTTCGCCAGACAGGCCCGCACCAGCGGGGCGAGCGCGTCCGGTACGCCGTGCAGCTGCGCCTCCTCGTGCACCACCCGGTACAGCATCACCTCGGAACTGCCGTGCCCGAAGGGCGAGTCGCCGGTGGAGGCGTAGGCGAGGGTCGCGCCCAGGGAGAACACGTCCGTCGCCGGGGTGACGGCCGCGCCGCGCACCTGCTCGGGCGCGAGGAAACCGGGGGAGCCGACCGCCGTACCGACGTGGGTGAGCGTGGAGGCGCCGGTGGCCCAGGCGATGCCGAAGTCGATGATCCGCGGCCCCTTCGGGGACAGCAGGATGTTGGACGGCTTGAGGTCCCGGTGGACGACACCGGCCTCGTGCACCGCGACCAGGCCCTCGGAGAGCGCCGCGCCGACCGCCGCGGTGTCGGCCGCGCTCAGCGGACCCTCGTCGGCGACCTTGTCGTGCAGGGAGGGTCCGGGTACGTACTGCGTGGCGAACCAGGGCCGCTCGGCCTCCAGGTCCGCGGCGACCAGCCGGGCCGTGCAGCCGCCCCGGATCCGCCGGGCCGCCGAGACCTCACGGGCGAACCGCGAACGGAACTCCTGGTCCTCCGCCAGATCGGGCCGGATCACCTTCAGCGCGACCCGCTGCCCCTTCTTGTCGGAGCCGAGGTAGACCACACCCATCCCGCCCGCGCCGAGCCGTCGGTGAAGCCTGAACGAGCCGACGACGCGCGGGTCCTCGCGCCTCAGGCGCATCATCGCCATGTTCATCCCCGCTGCCCGGTCCCTGTGACGTGGCACAGCTTACGTTTCCACGGCCGCCTGCGCGCAGAGGCCGCGCCCTCCGGGCCGGACGGATTGTGCCGACCACCGGCACGACATGAAAGGCGGTCAGGAAGCAGGCGTGCGCGGGGCCCTTGGGGCGCCTATCCCCTCAACCGATCCTCGGCGTCCGGGTGTTGAGGTCGGGAGACGTCAGGTGGTGCCGGTTCGGGCGGCCGTCCGACACCCGCCGCGGACCGGCCGCGAACCCGGGCGCGGGACGGGCCGGGCACCTGGCGCGGCACAGGTCCCGCACCCGGCCGGAGTGATCGAAGTCACTCCTCGTGGTCGTCGGACGCTTCGGAAAAGACCGGACACAGTGGCCACCCCTTCCGGGAAGACCCCGAGACCCCGGCCCGCGTCTCCACCCAGGGGAGTACGTCCCGAGTTGTGGCTCATCCTCGGGGAGGCCCGGCAATCGATACGAGGGCATGACGCCCGGCAGCCGCCCCGCGCCTAGATTTGAGGTCAAGCGGCGGGTGCAGCACTCGTCCCCCGAGGTCAGACACCCGCCGCTGCCGAAGACAACCGACACGGTCAGGAGAGGGACCATGGCCCACACGGCACCGCGACGCCCGGCGTTCGCACCGCGCCGGACGGGCCGCCGCCACCCCCTGGTGGCGACGCTCATGGCCCTTCCCCTGGCGGCCCTGCTCCTGCTCGTCTGCGACGGCTGGGAGACGGTGGCCACACAGGCGTCGTCCGTGGGTGTGATGCTGGGGCGCTGAGCGGCGACCCCAGGCCCGGAAGAGCGGTCCGGGCGGGGACATCCATCCAGGAAACCCCGTGGGGACGGGGGTGCGGCGGACGGCACAAATGCCGGCGCAGCTGGGGAGCTGCGCCGGCATGCGCCGTTTCCGGGACGCCGTGAGCTGTGCGGCACCCCGCCGGCGCGGGCAGGCGGTCCCGCCCCCGGCCGACGCCAGTACGCTCAGGTGCCAGTCCACCCATCCGAGGCACCGTTGACCGCAGACAGCCCCGCCCTCATACCCGCACTCACCGCAAAGGCGAGAGCCGCCGTACACCCGGACACCGGCGGAGCCCCCTGCACCTGTGCGGCCGGCCCGGCCGTCCTCGCCGACCGCCCCGACGCCACCGTCGTACGGCACGCCGACACCGTCGTGAAGGCCCACGCCCCCGGTACCGACCGCGCCGAGCTGACCCGGCGCCTCGCCCTGGCCGCCCGCCTCCCGGACGTGCTGCTGCCCCCGCTCTCCCCGGCCCCCGCGGCCGTACTGGACCGCCTGGTGACCTTCTGGCCGTACGGCGCCCCCGTGGACCCCGACGACCGGGACGCGGCGCCCTGGGAGGCCGGCGCCACCCTCCTCGCCCGTCTGCACCGCACGCTCCCGCACGCCGGCCTGCCCCCGATGCGCGGCCCTGTCAAGGCCGCCCGCGCCATCGCCCGGCTGCGCTCGGTCCTGCGCGCCGAGCCCCGTCCGGCGGCCGGTGCCGTCCTCGCCGCCTGGGCCGCGCTCCCCGCCTGGGCCCGCGGCGAAGCGCCCATGCCCGGCGCGCCCGCCCTCTGTCACGGCGACCTGCACCTCGGCCAGCTCGTCCGCCACCCGGCACCGGACGGCCCCTGGCGCCTGATCGACGTCGACGACCTGGGAACCGGTGTCCCGGCCTGGGACCTCGCCCGCCCCGCCGCCTGGTACGCCTGCGGGCTCCTCTCGCCGGACGAGTGGACCCGTTTCCTCGGCGCGTACCAGCGGGCCGGCGGCCCGGCCGTGCCCGCGGCCGGCGACCCCTGGCCCGCCCTGGACGTCCCGGCCCGCGCACTGACCGTGCAGACGGCCGCCCTCGCGGTCACCAAGGCGCTCGGGGCCGGCCGTCCGCTGGACGAGGTGGAACAGGCGGTCATCGACGCATGTGCCCGAATGGCCCTGATTCCACACCAGTTGGCGCCCGAAGCCACCGACTAGGCTGCAACCGTCCTGGGCCGGACGGAGTCTGTCCTGGGGAAGCACGAAGCGGGACCGACCGGCGAGGAGTTGAGCCGACCATGCATTGTCCGAAATGCCACGCGCCGATGCACACCTACAACCGCAGCGGCGTCCAGATCGAGCAGTGCAGCGGCTGCCGCGGCATCTTCCTCGACTACGGCGAGCTGGAGGCGCTGACCCAGCTGGAGGCCCAGTGGTCCAGGCCGGTGCCTCCCGCCCCGCAGGCGTACCCGACGGCGCCCGCGCCGGCCTGGGGTGCCCCGCACGGCGGTCACCACGGCGGCCATGGACACCACGACCACCACGGACACCACGACGGCCACCACAAGAGCTGGGCGCACATGCTCTTCTCCAGCTGAGGGCACGAAGAAGCCCCCGGCCGAGTCGGCCGGGGGCTTCTTGCTGTGTGGACGATACTGGGATTGAACCAGTGACCTCTTCCGTGTCAGGGAAGCGCTCTCCCGCTGAGCTAATCGTCCGCAGGCCGTGACCCGCGAGTCACGGACAGTGCGCGATACTGGGATTGAACCAGTGACCTCTTCCGTGTCAGGGAAGCGCTCTCCCGCTGAGCTAATCGCGCGGGCGGGGATCTTCGAGAAGACCCGTGGATCCTGCGAGAAGATCCAGTGGACGATACTGGGATTGAACCAGTGACCTCTTCCGTGTCAGGGAAGCGCTCTCCCGCTGAGCTAATCGTCCTTGGAGGTGGAGACGGGATTTGAACCCGTGTAGACGGCTTTGCAGGCCGTTGCCTCGCCTCTCGGCCACTCCACCAGGAGTGTAGGGGATCGGAACGACCCCTCTTCCTTCGAGCGGACGACGAGGCTCGAACTCGCGACCTCAACCTTGGCAAGGTTGCGCTCTACCAACTGAGCTACGTCCGCCTGTCGTTTCGGTCCGCTTCCGCGTCCCGGCGACGTGTTGAACTCTAGCGGATTCCCGGGCCAGTACAAAAACGCGTTTGCGCAGCGTGCTGCGCTGCCCCCTGGGGACCCCGTGGCCGGAGCCTCCTCCGGGACACTCCCGGGCCACCTGTCGGACACCCGACCTAGACTCGACCACGTGCTGCACCACCCTTCCGGCCTCCCGCCCCTGGCCCGCTTCGGCGACCGCGTCGCCACCGGCCTCCTCGACGTGACCAGCGACCCCGCCGCCCTGGACTCCACCGGCTTCTGGGCCGTCTGCGCGGACTTCGAGGGGCGGCTGACCTGCGCCCGCTTCGCGGACGTACGCGAGGAACCGGTGCCCGTCCCGGTGCCGGGCGACTGGCGGGGCCCGGCGGTGGGGGAGTGGACCTCGTCCCTGGACCGGGCGGCGTACACGGCGGGCGTCCGCCGGATACGTGAGTACATCGCGGCCGGTGAGGTCTACCAGGCCAACCTCTGCCGCGTGCTCAGCGCGCCGGTCGCCCCGGACGCCGACGTCGACGCCCTGACCGCCCTGCTGGCCCGCGGCAACCCGGCACCGTACGCCGGGACCATCCGGCTGCCGCAGCACGGCGTGGAGATCGCCACCGCCTCACCCGAGCTGTTCCTGCGCCGGGTCGGGCGTGTCGTGGAGTCGGGGCCCATCAAGGGCACCGGACGCACGGAGGCGGACCTGCTGGAGAAGGACTACGCCGAGAACGTGATGATCGTGGACCTGGTCCGCAACGACATCGGGCGTGTCTGCGCCACCGGCAGTGTGACCGTCCCCGATCTGTGCGCCGTGGAGAAGCACCCCGGCCTGGTCCACCTGGTCTCCACGGTCCACGGCGAGCTGCGGGACGGGGCCGGCTGGCCGGACCTGCTGGCCGCCGCGTTTCCGCCCGGCTCGGTCACCGGTGCGCCCAAGTCGAGCGCCCTGCGGATCATCGAGGCGCTGGAGACCGCTCCGCGCGGGCCGTACTGCGGCGGCATCGGCTGGGTCGACGCCGACCGGGGCACCGGCGAGCTGGCCGTGGGCATCCGCACCTTCTGGATCGACCGGGAGACCGGGATGCTGCGCTTCGGCACCGGCGCCGGCATCACCTGGGGCTCGGACCCCGAAGGGGAGTGGCGGGAGACCGAGCTGAAGGCGTCCCGGCTGCTCGCGGTAGCGTCGGGGACGTACGAGGCAAGCGGAGGGGTGTTGGCATGAGGATCTGGCTGGACGGCGGGCTGCGGGACCTGGAATCCGCGCGTGTCTCCGTGTTCGACCACGGGCTGACGGTCGGCGACGGCATCTTCGAGACGGTGAAGGCGGTCCACGGCAGGCCCTTCGCCCTCACCCGGCACCTGGACCGGCTCACCCGCTCGGCCCGGGGCCTGGGCCTGCCCGACCCCGACCACGACGAGGTCCGCGAGGCCTGCGCCGCGGTCCTGGAGGCGAACCCGATGCCGCTCGGCCGGCTGCGGATCACCTACACCGGCGGCCACGGCCCGCTCGGCTCCGACCGCGGCGAGCACGGCCCGACCCTCGTGGTCGCCCTCGGCGAGACCACCCGCCGCCCGGACTCCACCGCCGTGATCACCGTCCCGTGGACCCGCAACGAGCGCGGCGCCCTCACCGGCCTGAAGACCACCTCCTACGCCGAGAACGTCGTCGCCCTCGCCCGCGCCCATGAACACGGCGCGTCGGAGGCGCTGTTCGGCAACACGGTCGGACAGCTCTGCGAGGGCACCGGGTCGAACGTCTTCGTCGTCCTCGACGGCGAGATCCACACCCCGCCGGTCGCCTCCGGCTGCCTGCCCGGCATCACCCGCGCGCTGACCGTCGAGTGGACCGGCGCGAAGGAGACCGACCTGCCGCTGGACGTCCTGCGGCGCGCCGACGAGGTCTTCCTCACCTCGACCCTGCGCGACGTCCAGGCCGTCCACCGGGTCGACGACCGCGAGCTGCCCGGCACCCCGGGTCCGGTGACCGCCAAGGCCATGCAGATCTTCGACGAGCGGTCCGGGCAGGACCTGGACCCCTGAGCCGGGCCTGCGGGGCCCGGCGCCCGGTACCGGAAAACAGGCTGACTCGACGGCCGGCCGCGGGTAGAACACCGGTGATGACCACGACCCTGCGGCCGACCGAGCCGCTCCAGCACAACGCCGACGGCACCCGTTCGCGCCGCTACCAGGTGTGCGTGAACAGCCGCCCCGTCGGCGAGATACACCTCGGCACCTCGCCGTCCCTCGGCGACTCCGTGGCACGCGTCATCGACCTGCGGATCGCCGAGCCGGACCGGCGGCGCGGCCGGGGCACGGTGGCCGCGCTCGCCGCCGAGGAGGTCGCGCGCGGCTGGGGCTGCACACAGATCGAGACCCTCCTCCCCGCCTCTGCCGACATCGCCCTGCGGCTGTTCGGCGCCCTCGGCTACACCCCGCGCAACCGCGGCATGGAGAAGCGGCTCGGCACCACCCCGCCCGAACTGCCGCCGGGCAGCCGGGCGCGGTCCATGACCGAGGCCGAGTTCGAGGTCTGGCGGGCGTACGAGAGCGAGCACTACGCCCGCGTGTGGATCGAGCTGGGACTCCCGGAGGCCGCCACCCGCGCCCGCGTCCGGGAGGGTCACGCGAAACTGTTGCCGCACGGGCTCCACACGGAGGGCATGCTGTTCAGCGTCCTGGAGCACGAAGGAGTGCAGGTGGGTACCCTCTGGGTGGCCCTCCAGGGCGACAAGGCGTTCGTGTTCGACGTGAAGACGGACGACGCCCATCGCGGCCGGGGGCACGGCCGTACGCTCATGCTCCTGGCGGAGCGCCAGGCGACAGAGGCCGGGCGGACGGTCCTCGGACTCAACGTCTTCGCCGGCAACACCCCGGCAGAGCGGCTGTACGAGTCACTCGGCTACGAAACGGTGGTCCACGCCCTCGCCAAGCCCCTGCTGTAGGGCTCGGGCCGCAGGGCTCAGGCGCCCTGGCCGCCCAGCAACCGGTCGGCGATCTCCTCGATGCGCGCGCGCAGCCCCTCCTGGCTCTTGCCGCCGTCGAGGCGTTCGCCGCCGATGACGTACGTCGGGGTGCCGGTCACCCCGATCGCCTTGCCCTCGGCCTGGTCGGCGTCCACGATCAGGATGTGCCGGCCGTCGATCAGCGCGGTGTCGAACTCCTCGTCGTCCAGGCCGAGTTCACGGGCCACCTCGACCAGGAAGGGCTCACCCTTGCGGTCCAGCTCCTCGACCCGCGCCAGCACGGCCTCCACGTACGGCCACCCCTTGCCCTGCGCCAGCGCCTCCTCGGCGGCTTGGGCGGCGGCGAAGGCGTGCTTGTGCTTCTCCAGCGGGAAGTGCCGCAGCCGCAGCTCCAGCCGGTCGCCGTAGCGGGCGCGCAGGGCGCGTACGTCGTCCAGGGCGGTGCGGCAGTCGGGGCACTGCAGTTCGCACCAGACGTCGAGGACCAGGGCATCGGTGCGTGCGGGGGAGGAGTCGCTCATGCCGACCAGTCTCCCAGGCCGGACGCGGGCGGCCCAACCGGGACGGTGCGGCTCGGGACGGCACGGCCCCACGGCCTCGCACCGGGACTCCACGGCCTCGCACCGGCATTCCAGTACGGCACTCCCGTAGGAGGCGACCCGGAGATGTCCCTGATGTCCCGTGGGGGCATGGCATCGGGAGGATGGGGCGGTGCAGGATGGAGGGGACGGAGGCGGCGCGCCCTGCCGGTGTGCCGCGTCCGCCGAAAGTCCCTGCCACCCGACCGAGCCCGCCAGGAGGACCGGATGATTGCCGAGACCGTCTGCTCCGCCGTGTCCGCGGCGGGCCTGGGCATCGCGGTGGTCACGGCCTACCGCAAGCGTTTCCTCGCGGCGACCCGCATCGCGGCCTACTCGCTGGTGCCGGTCGGCCTGGTGATGACCGGGGTCGTGGGCTGGCTCGCCGACACCGCCTTCAGCCCCACCGCCTGGGCGGGCTTCGGGGTGCTGGGCGCGGCCTGGCTCCTGTTCGCGGGCACCCGGGCGGTCGAACGCCGACGCGGCGGCACCCGCGCCGAGCGCAAGGCGGCCCGCGGCGACCGGGCCGAGGCCGTGGCCCCCGGGGCCTCCGCGCCTTCCCTGGGCCCGGGCACCCGGCCTGCGACCGGCTCCGCCACCGCTCCGCGCGCCACCGGCTCCAGCGACGACTTCAGCGACATCGAGGCCATTCTCAAGAAGCACGGCATATGAGAGCCACAGGCCGCCGGGGTGCCGTCCTGTCCCCCGTCGCTGCTCGGTCCCGGACCGACCCCTCGGACTGAAACGACACAGAACGCCGCGCGGACGTCCGGAACCGTTCACAACCCGAAGCAAGTCGGACGAGACGGGGCGATATACGGCAACTCCCGTATCTCGCGGGTGGGTTGATCGCGCACGGGGCCTTTCGTAGGCCATGATCTGCGGCGAGATGCTGGACACGAGACAGAGCGAGGCCGCGCCGCCGAAGGACGAGCCGCGCGGGTGCCTCTTCGCCCTATCCCAGCCACCGCTGATGATCTTCCTTGCGGTGATCGGGTGTCTGCTCCTCATGGCTGCGCTGCACGACCTGCTGTTGCTGTGAGCCGTACACGTCCGTTCCGGCGCCACCCGCCGGGACGGACGTCGCCCCCTCCTGATCTTCGCTGCCGGCCGGTCCGCGGGAAGGTCAGCCCGTCGCTTCCTTGCGGCGGGCCCGGTACGCGGCCACGTGCAGTCGGTTGCCGCAGGTGCGGCTGTCGCAGTAGCGCCGCGAGCGGTTGCGGGAGAGGTCGACGAAGGCGCGTCGGCAGTCCGGTGCCTCGCAGCGCCGCAGTCGCTCCCGCTCCCCGGCCACCACGAAGAAGGCGAGCGCCATTCCGCAGTCGGCGGCGAGATGGTCGGCCACGGAGGCGCCGGGTGCGAAGTAGTGCACGTGCCAGTCGTAGCCGTCGTGGTCCGTCAGGCGCGGGGTGGTGCCCGCCGCGGCGACCAGTTCGTTGATCAGCCCGGCGGCGGAACGGGCGTCCGGCGCGGCGAAGATCGCCGCGAAGCGCCCCCGGACCCTGCGGACCGCCGAGAGATCGAACTCCGACAGCACACCGACATCGCTGATCTCGTGGTTTCGTACGAAATCCGCGAGAGCCGGGACATCGGGCAGTCCGTCGGCCGCCGCATCGTCCTCCGGCGCGGTGTTCACCAGATCCACCACGGTGTCGAGGGCGCACCGGGTGTCGTGGGTGATCAGCACGTTTCGCTCCCTGGCCTGAGGGTCGGGCGGACGCCCGCCGATGCTGGCCGATGGTAGCGACAACCCGCCCACCGCACCGGCCTCCGCCCGACCTCGGTTGCCGGTAGAACGCCTCCGCACCCGCGGTGGTTCCCGCGCACGGCGGCGTGCGCGGGTCATGCCGGTGGCGGAATGGGGCGAACAGGCCGGCGCCGTCCACGTGAATCGCTCACGGTGACGGCGCCGGGCTGTGCCGTATGCGGTTGTCTTGGCCCGAGCCGTCTCCCCGAGTGGACGGCGCCGGGCTGCTTTCGGCCGCGACCTAGCTCTCCGCCAGGATGTGCGAGAGCTCCTGATCCAGATCGAAGTGCCGGTGTTCCGTGCCGGGGGGCACGGCGGCGTCTGTTCGCTTCAGGAAGGACTCCAGGGCCCGCGCCGGGGCCTCGAGCAGGGCCTCCCCCTCCGGGGAGCTGAGGGCGATGCACACGACGCCCTGACCATGGCTGCGCGACGGCCAGACACGGACGTCGCCGGTCCCGGTGGGCCGGTGGAGCCCCTCGGCGAGGAGGTCGCGGGCGAACACCCACTCGACGGTCTCCTCGGCTCCGGTGTGGAAGGTGGCGTGCACGGCGTAGGGGTCGCCCGTGTCGTACCGCAGGCCTGCGGGGACAGGCAGGGAGGACTCGCTCGACACAACGAGGCGCAGGTGCAGCTCGCAGCTGACCGTGGTGTTCATAAGCGCCAGGGCCTTTCGCTCAGTGTGCGCTCGGGGATTCGCACGTCGGCGAAATCGACATGCCACCTACGATGCCGTTGTAAACCCCTCTGAGGGTTTTGCGTGTCTTTACGTAACTCTTCCGGCCGAGAACTCGTACGAGATCTACGACCATTCCGGTGACTGGATTCACTCCGGTAGGGTTTGTCTGTATGAATACGGGGAGTGACGAGCCGGGCGAGGTCGTCGTGACGGCGGACAAGGCGAGGACGGAACGGCGGAAAGTCGGGCAGACCGGACGCGGGACGGGTGACGGGCTCGGCTCCCGGGCGCCGGAATTCATCAAGGCCCGTAGACTGCTGCACCTGAGCTGGCAGGTCGGTGTCTTCCTGGTCGGCCTCGCGGTCGTCGTCGCGGGGATCATCATGCTGCCGCTGCCGGGACCCGGCTGGGTGGTGATCTTCGGCGGCATGGCGATCTGGGCGACCGAGTTCGTCTGGGCACAGCTCGTGCTCCGCTGGACCAGGCGCAAGGTCACCGAGGCCGCCCAGCGGGCCCTCGATCCCCAGGTCCGCCGCCGCAACATCACGCTGACCGTGATCGGGCTCGTGATCGTGGCCGGGCTCGCCGGGATCTACCTGTCGAGGTTCGGCCTCGTCATGCCGTGGAAGGCCAAGGATCAGTGACCCGGCTGCGCCGCCCGGTCGCCTCGCCGCCCCGGCCCGTGGTCGGAAGCACCGCCTGACATGGGGTAATGTTCTTCCTGCGCCCGGGCGATTAGCTCAGTGGGAGAGCGCTTCGTTCACACCGAAGAGGTCACTGGTTCGAACCCAGTATCGCCCACCCGGACCGACGGCCCACCTGCGAAAGAGCAGGTGGGCCGTCGGCGTATGCGTGCCCGAACCGGCTCGGCGCAGCCCGGTCGGCCAACGCCCCGGCGAGCAACGGGTCCGGGTCTCCTGCGGGACTTCGAGGGCGGGGCAGCTGATCTGGGTCTCCTGCGCGGACTTCGGGGATGGACAGCTGATCTGGCTCTTCTGCTTGGACCTCGACACCGAGCGCAGGCTTTTGCGCCTGGCGTACCGACTCCGGGGGAGCACCGGCTCCAGGTCGCGGTCGCGCTTCGACTCCGGGCATGAGCGCTGGCTCCGGGCCTCCTGTCCCGAGGTCAGATGCCTGCGTTGGCTTCAGGGCTCCTGCTGCGGCTTCGGGTGCGAGTGCTGGCTCCGGCCTCCTGCCCCGGCTCTGGGTGTGAGCGCTGACTCCTGGGCCCCTTGTCCCGAGGCCAGGTGCCCGCGTTGGCTTGGGGCCCCTGCTCCGACGCCGGGCGTGAGCACCGACTCCGGGGGCGAGCACCGGCTCCCTCGCCTCCGCCGAGGTTGGCGATCGGCGCAGGTCCAGGCCGGCCGGTCCCCGAGTCGCCGAGCCCGCTGCCCGGGCCGCGGTCGCATCCGCCCTGCGCGTTGGCGCGCTGCCCGTGGAGAAGCCCGCCCCGCCCCGCCACCTGCACGCTTCCTCGTGTGGAGGTCGCGCGAGCAGCCCGCCCTTTTGCCGAACCGGCAAGCCACCAGCGCCCAGGAGCCCCATGCCACCCGAGACCGCGCCAAAAGTCCCCACGGCCGCGCCCAAGACCCCTCGCCGCGCCGCCAACACCACCCGCACCACTCCTCCCCCAACACGACCCCGCCTCCAGCACCACCCCCACCCCCACCCCCGCCCCCACCCGGAGTCCTGGTACTCCTGGCGGCACCAGTTGCCGGCCCTGGCCGCCGCCGGTTGCCGCGCCGTGGCCGTCGAGGTCCGGGGCTACGGCCGTTCGTCCAGGCCGGTGGCCGTGGACGCCTACCGGATGCTCGAACTGGTCGCGGACAACGTCGCCGTGGTGGAGGCCCTGGGGGAGGGGGTCCGCAGTGGCCGTCGGGCACGACTGGGGCGCCATCATCGCCCGCCACCTCCGCCCTGACCAGCCCCGATGTGTTCCGGGCCCCGGCGCTGCTCGGCGTGCGGTGCACCCGGCCCGGCGGCCCGCGGCCCAGCGAGGTCTACGCGCGGATGGGCGAAGAGGCGGAGTTATGGGTCTCGTACTTCCAGCAGCCGGGCCGGGCCGGGTCAAGGCGGAGATCGAGCCCGACTGCGCGGCCGGCTCGCGGGCTTCCACGCCGCCGTGTCCGCCGGCATCATGCCCGCGCCGGGCGCCCCCCGACCCGCACTTCGTCGGCCGCGGCGGCACCCTGCGCGAACGCTTCCCCGTCGGCCGCCGCCGGTCTGGCTGGGCGAGGGCGACCTCGATTTCCCGGCCGGCGAGTTCGAGCGGCCGGGATGACCGGGGCGTCGAAGCGGTACCGGACCGTGGACCGGGACCGGGCGGACCTGGCCGGACACGAGGGTGCCCCGATCACGCAGCCCTCGCTGTTCGTCGGCGGCGCCCTGGACGCCTCGCTCGCGTGGCCGGCCGACGCCATCGAGGCGTGCCCCGAGACCCTGCCCGGCCTGTTAGGCGCGCACGTCCTCGACGGCTGCGGCCACTTCGGCCAGCAGGCGCGCCCCGGAGGAGACGGACCGCGTCCTGATCGACTGGCCCGCCGCCCTGCCCAGCTGAATCCCGCCAGTCCTGCCCCGGTGTTCGGATTGTCGGTCATACGCGGCTCACCTGCGGGAACGGCCGACAGGCCGGCTCGGGACCAGCACCGCTCACAAGAAATTCCCGTCCGCATCATTGACGCACCCCGGGCCCCTCCGTAACTTGTGCCAGCAAGCGCTTACTTGAAACGATTCATGAACCATGGGAACCAGCAGGAATCTTGCGGGGCTTACGATCCTGAAGGCGGCCGGGGCCTCGGCGGCAGCGCTGGGGCTCGCCGCGACGAGCGGGTGCGGTGGCGGAAGCGGTTCCGGGGACGGGACGGTGACGATCCGTTACTCATGGTGGAGTGCCGAGGAGCGGGCCAAGAAGATCAACCCGACCATCGCCCTCTTCGAGAAGAAGTACCCGAAGATCAAGGTCAAGACCGACTTCCAGACGTATGCGTCCTTCTGGGAGAAGTTCCAGACCCAGGCCGCCGGCGGAAATCCCCCGGACGTTTTCCAAAATGCCGTCACCTTTCTTCGGAAGTACGACAAACGAGGAATTCTCCTCGATCTCAAGTCTCAGGTGCAGGCAGGTAATCTGACCCTGGATCACTTCCGCGAGGGCGTGACGAAGGTCGGCGAGGTCGACGGAAAGCAGCTCGGAATTCCCGTCGGCTCCAACACCATGGCGCTCGCCGTCGACAAGAAGGTGTTCCAGAAGGCCGGTGTCGAGCCGCACCCGGGATGGACCTGGGACGACTACTTCAAGGCCCTGAAGGCCATCCACGGCAGGACGAAGGTCCCCGGGGACACCGGCTACTTCGCCATCATGTACCTGTACGACCTCTATCTCCGCCAGAACGGCAAGGCCTTCTTCGCCAAGGACGGACTCGGCTTCGACAAGGCCGATCTGACGGAGTGGTGGGCCGACGGCTGCAACCGCGTCAAGGTGGGCATCGTCACCGACCCGAGGTCGTCCAGCAGGACACGCCCAAGTCCTCGCTCTCGGCCGGCCACGGCGCCTCGGAGTTCCCCTGGGACAACGTCACCGTCCGCTACTCCGCGGAAGGCAACAGCACCTACGGCCTCGCGCCCATCCCCACCACGGACGGCCAGCACACCGGGCAGTACCTCGCCTCCATGATGCTCAGCGCCTCCGCCCACACCCCCCATCCCAAGGAGGTCGCCCAGTTCATCGACTTCATGGTCCACGACCCCGAGGTTGGCAGGATCATGGGCTACGACCGGGGCATCCTCGCCAGTACCGAGCAGTACGCGGCGTACAAACCGACCGACGAGGTGAACAAGGAGATCGCGCATGCGCCACCAGTGGCGGTACGACGTCGGCGGCTACGCCTGGGACAACTCCGAGCTCTCGCCCGACCTGTGGCTCTGGTACGCGTACCTCAGGAGCACCTCGGCAAGTGGGCCGGCCTCGGCACCCGGCACGGCGTGCAGCACTTCGGCGACAGCGCCAAACAGCAGCGCATCGCCAACACCACCTACCGGCGCTTCTACTACTTCCTCACCGCCGACGAGCGCGTGGGCGACCTCATGCACGCCAACGTCGACTCCGACGAGACCTTCCTCGTCCTCGACCCCCAGCGCAAGGTCCGCATCGACCCCTACACCCCCGACCGGCACGCCCTGTCGATCGGCTTCGGCACGGACTGGAGCGGCCTGGTGTCGGCCTGGCTGACCGAGTGGGAGCGCATGGGGCCGAAGTGGGAGAAGGCCAGGGCGCGCGTGCTGTCCACGATGGAGGGCATCGCCGCCCAGCCCAACGGATTCGTCCAGGGCGGCGGGCTGTACGACCTCGACACGGGCACGTTCGCCGTCGCCGGCAAGCCGGGCGTGTCGGTCTCCCACCTCTCGGCGGTCTTCGGCCTCAACGAGCTGTGCGCCGAGCTGATCCACCTGGTCGACATGCCCGCGTTCCAGACGGCCTACCTGGACTACTGCCGCTACTTCAACGCCACCAAGGCCGAACAGAAGGCCCGCTACGGCTCCGACTTCGGCACCCTGCTGCTCTTCCAGGGCCACTCGCGCCTCGACGCCTACGCCGCCGTACAGACCGGTGACGCGACGCTCGCCGGACGCGCCTGGACCAAGTTCTACGGCTCCGACGGCTACACCGAGTCCTCGCCGTGGAAGACCGAGAAGCTGACCGGCCCCGTCACCCTGGTCGAGGGCAGCGAGGCGAGCTGGGTGTCCAGCAACGTCACCGCGCTCTACGGGCTCGCGGCCATCGAGAACCTGGCACTGCTCGGCGACAGGATGCCCTAGCCCACAGCTGGGGGAGCGCCGTCGCACGGGCGGCGGCGCTCGCCCACCGAGTCTGTCCCGGCGCACGGCGCGGCGCATGAGTACGCGTACTCACATCCCGTGCCCCGCCGGGGCAGACTCCCGCCATGGACTGGACCCACTACCGCTTCCGCAGCCTGTGGTCCCTGCCCGCCCCGCCGGCCGTCGTGTACGCGCTGCTGGAGCGGCCCGAGGACTATCCGGGCTGGTGGCCGCAGGTCCGCTCGGTGACCAGGCTGGACGCCGACACCGGGGTGATCACCGTCCGCTCCCTCCTGCCGTACGACATGACCGTCACCGCACGGCAGAGCCGCCGCGACCCGGACGCCGGTGTGCTGGAGGTCACCCTGTCCGGTGACCTCGAGGGCTGGGTGCGTTGGACGGTCACCGCGGAGGGTGCCGGGACCCTGGCCCGTTACGACCAGGAAGTGGTCGTGCACAAGCCGCTGCTGCGCCGGCTCGCCGTACCCGGCCGCCCGGTCTTCCGCGCCAACCACCGCCTGATGATGCGGTCCGGACGGCGCGGGCTGCTGCGCCGCCTCCAAGCGGTTTGAAGGATCGGCGCCCGCACCTGTATTGTTCAGTGCGTTCCCGGGCGATTAGCTCAGTGGGAGAGCGCTTCGTTCACACCGAAGAGGTCACTGGTTCGAACCCAGTATCGCCCACCGGGAGAGGCCGGTCCGCAGCAGCGGACCGGCTTTCTGCGTGCTGAGCGGGCTCACGCCGCCGCCGGCAGCTCCGGCCTGAGTGGCCAGTCCGTGCTGACGATCTCCTCCGAGCCGCTGCGCGCGAACCACGCCTGCAGCCCGCGGGCCTGTGCCGCGTGCCAGCCCGTCTGGAGGGTGTGCAACTCGGCCGGGGTAAGGCGCTCGAGACGGGTCGCGAAACGGCGGCCCAGGGCCCGTACGACGTCCAGCGCGGCCAGCGCGTCCGCCGCGGCGTCATGCGCCTCCTGCAGCGTCACGCCGTAGTGGTCGCACAGGTCGGTCAGGGTGCGGCGGCCCTTGCGGTAGCGGTCCAGATGCTTGTCCAGCACCCTCGGGTCCAGCACACGCAGCGGGGTCGCCTCGAACCAGCGGTCCAGCGAGGACGCCCGGTGCCGGCGCAACTCCCGGTCCAGCAACGTGAGATCGAAGGGCGCGTTCATCACCACCAGCGGGCGGCCCATCGCCGCGTGCTCCGCCAGCTGCTCGGCTATCTCGTACATCACCGGCGCCGGCCAGCGGCCGTTGCACTGCAGGTGCTCCTCCGTCAGCCCGTGCACCGCCGTGGCCTCCTCGGGCACCGGGACGCCCGGGTTCACCAGCCAGCGGGTGACCCGGGGCCGGGTGCCCGGCGCGTCCTGGACGACGACGGCGGCCGACACGATCCGGTCGGTCTCGACGTCCACGCCCGTCGTCTCCGTGTCGAAGGCGGCCAGCGGCCCCTCGTACCAGTACGTCATCCCAACCCAACTCCTCGTTCACCCAGGGCAGGTGACGTTCCGTCTTCTGCCCGTTTGGTGATACCCGGGCCGTTTGCGCCGTACGCCGGGAGGAGACAACAGGAGTACGGGTCTTTGCAGTTCAGCGGCCCGCAGTGGGGACATTCATTGCCTGGAAGGCTGTTGGTCATGGCCATAGCGCAGCCCGAGCGGGGCGGGCTGCTGCCCGATCGCCCGGGCACCGTCCGCGGCACGCTCGCCACCACCGCCTGCATGGAGACACTGCAGGTCGGCTACTTGCACGCGGTCGCCGCCGCGGCCGGCTGCTCGCTGTCCCAGCCCTTCCCGGACAACGGCATCGACTGGCACGTCAGCCACAGCGCACCCGGACACACCGTCGACGACGAGGTCACCATCAAGGTGCAGCTGAAGGCCACCTACCAGGTCGCGCCGAACCCGCCGGGGCGCTCCTTCTCCTTCACCCTCGACAACGACCATCTGCGCAAGCTCGCCCGCACACCCGTCTCGGTGCACAAGATCCTGGTCGTCATGCTCGTCCCGCGCTCGCAGGACGACTGGCTGCGCGCCAGCCACGACCGGCTCGACCTCAGGCACTGCTGCTACTGGGTCAACCTCGCCGGCCACCCCATCACCGGCCGGCACCGGACCACCGTGCGGATACCGACCACACGCATCTTCGACGACCGGGCGCTCTGCGAGATCATGACGCGGGTCGGGACGGGAGGCAGGCCATGAGGAGCCGTCCGTACGAGGAGCTGCCGCGCCAGGTCCGGCCGCATCCCGACGACCTCTCCTGGAACCGGCCCCCGGAGGCCGCCGAGGTCGACCCCGCCGTGCTCGGCGCCCTGCTGCAGCGGCACGGCTGGCAGCGGCGCGGCGGAGCCCCCGGGCGCTACGGCCGCTGGACCCCGCCGGGACCGGGCGCCGGCGGGACCAGCCTGCTGGTGCCCGAGAGCCGCGCCTTCCCCGACAGCGACGACCTGCTCGGCGAGGCCCTCGACGCCCTCGCCCGCAGCGCGACGCCCGCCGCCCGCGAGGTGCTGATCTCCCTCGCCGTGCCCAGCGACGAGATCCGCTGGTGGCGCGACGCCCCGAGCGGACCCGTCGGCGCCGCGCCCTGGACGGCCGACGAGCAACTGCGCGGCGCCGCACGGCAGATGCTGCTCGCCGCCGCGCTCGCCACACGCGCGCGTGCCGGCTACCACGGCGCCCGCCACCGCCGCTCCGCCGCCGCGCTGCTCCAGGACGTCCTCGTCGGGCCCGCCGCCGAGGGCCGGCACCTCACCGCCTTCGTGCCCGTGCCCACCGGCCGCCCACTCGCCGTCCGCCTGCACCAGGCCCTGTACGCCGCCCGCGAGGCCGTCGACTACCAGCGGGCCACCGGCGGCATGGACGCCTTCGACGGCGCGGTCGAGGCCGGCGTCAGCCGTGAACTCACCGAGGCGCTGGCCGCGCTCGTCCGGGGCACCGAGGGCGCCCGGATCGCTGTCGCCTGGGCGCCCGGCGCCGGCGTCCCCGAGGGCTGCGCCGCCTCCGCCGAACCCGTCGAGTTCTCACCCGGCGACCTGCCCGTGCTGCGCGAGGCCGCCGCCCGCTATCTGCGCGAGGAACCCTCCGTGCCGGTCCGCGTCACCGGCGCCGTCGTCCGCATGCGCCGCTCCGGGCCCGAGGGCGAGGGCACCGTGCGGCTGCGCGTCCTCGCCGGCGCCGATGTCACGCACGTCCGCGTCACCCTGGACGAGGAGGACTACCGCATCGCCGGCCACGCCCACCTCGTGGGACTCCCGGTACGGGTGCACGGCCGGCTGGAGCGCCGGGGTGGCTTCCGCCGGCTCACCGGCGCCTCCGGGGTCGTACCCGTGCAGGTGGACGAGGGCGAGCGGGACCGGCTCATGAAGTCCCTGCAGGAGAACCTCGACTTCTTCGAGGAGGCGTGCGGGGAGGCGTACGGGGACGAGGACTGAGGAGTGTCGGACAGGGAACTGTGGGTGACCGTTTCGCGGTCGGCGCGGTGGGGTCGGTACGATCGCCTGTGCGCGCGCTCCTGGTATGGCGCCGCACCCCACCTTCAGTCAGGAGAGACCGGTGTCAGACGTCCGTGTGATCATCCAACGCGATTCCGAGCGGGAAGAACGCGTGGTGACGACGGGCACTACGGCCGCCGACCTCTTCGCGGGCGAGCGCTCGATCATCGCCGCGCGTGTCGGGGGCGAGCTGAAGGACCTCGCCTACGAGGTCAGGGACGGCGAGACCGTCGAAGGCGTCGAGATCTCGTCCGAGGACGGCCTGAACATCCTGCGCCACTCCACCGCGCACGTCATGGCGCAGGCCGTGCAGGAGCTGTTCCCCGAGGCCAAGCTGGGCATCGGCCCGCCCGTCAAGGACGGCTTCTACTACGACTTCGACGTCGAGAAGCCGTTCACGCCCGAGGATCTCAAGGCCATCGAGAAGAAGATGCAGGAGATCCAGAAGCGGGGGCAGCGCTTCGCCCGCCGTGTCGTCACCGACGAGGCCGCCCGTGAGGAGCTGGCCGCCGAGCCGTACAAGCTGGAGCTGATCGGCCTCAAGGGCTCGGCGTCGCACGACGACGGCGCGGACGTCGAGGTCGGCGCCGGTGAGCTGACGATCTACGACAACCTGGACGCCAAGACCGGCGAGCTGTGCTGGAAGGACCTCTGCCGCGGTCCGCACCTGCCCTCGACCCGCTTCATCCCGGCGTTCAAGCTGATGCGCAACGCGGCCGCCTACTGGCGCGGCAGCGAGAAGAACCCGATGCTGCAGCGCATCTACGGCACCGCCTGGCCGTCCAAGGACGAGCTGAAGGGGTACCTGGACTTCCTCGCCGAGGCCGAGAAGCGCGACCACCGCAAGCTCGGCACCGAGCTGGACCTCTTCTCCATCCCGGAGCAGATCGGCTCCGGCCTCGCCGTCTTCCACCCCAGGGGCGGGATCATCCGCCGGGTCATGGAGGACTACTCGCGGCGCCGCCACGAGGAAGAGGGCTACGAGTTCGTCTACACCCCGCACGCCACGAAGGGGAAGCTCTTCGAGACGTCCGGGCACCTGGACTGGTACGCCGAGGGCATGTACCCGCCCATGCAGCTCGACGAGGGCGTGGACTACTACCTCAAGCCCATGAACTGCCCGATGCACAACCTGATCTTCGACGCGCGCGGCCGCTCCTACCGCGAACTGCCGCTGCGCCTCTTCGAGTTCGGGACCGTGTACCGGTACGAGAAGTCGGGCGTCGTGCACGGTCTGACCCGCGCCCGCGGCTTCACGCAGGACGACGCGCACATCTACTGCACCCGTGAGCAGATGTCCGAGGAGCTGGACAAGACGCTCACCTTCGTCCTCGGCCTGCTGCGTGACTACGGCCTGACCGACTTCTACCTGGAGCTGTCCACCAAGGACCCGGAGAAGTTCGTCGGCTCCGACGAGGTCTGGGAGGAGGCGACCGAGACGCTGCGCCAGGTCGCCGAGAAGCAGGGCCTGCCCCTCGTCCCGGATCCGGGCGGCGCCGCCTTCTACGGCCCGAAGATCTCCGTCCAGGCCAAGGACGCGATCGGCCGGACCTGGCAGATGTCGACCATCCAGCTCGACTTCAACCTGCCCGAGCGGTTCAACCTGGAGTACACGGGCCCCGACGGCTCCAAGCAGCGCCCGGTCATGATCCACCGCGCGCTGTTCGGCTCCATCGAGCGGTTCTTCGCCGTCCTGCTCGAGCACTACGCGGGCGCCTTCCCGGCCTGGCTGGCCCCGGTCCAGGCGCTCGGCATCCCGATCGGCGACGCGCACGTGGAGTACCTGGAGAAGTTCGCCGCCGCGGCCCGGAAGAAGGGCCTGCGCGTCGAGGTGGACTCCTCCTCGGACCGCATGCAGAAGAAGATCCGCAACGCCCAGAAGCAGAAGGTGCCCTTCATGGTCATCGCGGGCGACGAGGACATGTCGAACGGCTCGGTGTCCTTCCGCTTCCGCGACGGCTCCCAGGAGAACGGCATCCCGTTCGACGAGGCCATCGCGAAGATCGCGCAGGTCGTTCAGGAGCGGGCCCAGGTCTGATCCGGCGCCCGCTCCGTACGAAGGCCCCCGGGAGGTTCAGCGTCCCGGGGGCCTTTCGTCTCCCTCGCGGGTGAAGGTCTGCATCAGCCAGGACGAGAACGAGCCCGTCACCGCGCCGAGCAGGGCGAGGCCGCCGATCATCATCCCGATGGCGATCGTCCGGCCCATCGGGGTGACCGGGGTGATGTCGCCGTAGCCGACCGTGGTGAGGGTCGACGCGGCCCACCACACGGCGTCCCCGAACGTGCGCATGGTGGCGTCGGGGGCTCCGCGCTCCGCCTGGTAGACCGCGAGAGCACCGGAGAAGCCGAGCAGCAGGGTGGACAGGCCGGCGTAGGAGATCACCCGTGCGTGCAGCGAGAGCCGGGGCTGTCCGGCCTTGCGCTGCACCGCGTCGTACAGCGGAACGATCCGCAGCGGGCGCAGCAGCGGCAGCACGACCACCGCCGTGTGCAGCATGTGCGTGGGGACGAAGCGCAGCCCCTGCCCGCTGAGCCGCCAGCGCACCCCGTAGTCCGCGGCGAACAGCACCCAGAGGGCCAGCATCACCAGCTTGCACACGGTGTGCCAGAAGTCGGGCAGGCCCGGAGCCAGGACATGGGTGGCATACGCGGCCAGGAAGACCAGCGACGCCAGGAAGAGGGGGATCTCGGTGCGCTGCTCCCAGAGCGCCCGACGGCTGTCGTCGTCCACCGGCCAAGCTTGGCCGGTGACCTTTCTCCTGCCGCCCCGGCGACACGCCGCGAACGGGCGAAGCCATATGCTGCCTAGCATGACGAGTGAGCCGGAGCAGCAGATCGGAGTGGGGACGCAGGACGCGTTCCAGCGCCTGTGGACGCCCCACCGGATGGCCTACATCCAGGGCGAGAACAAGCCGACCGGCCCGGGGGCCGACGACGGCTGTCCCTTCTGCACGATCCCGGCCAAGTCCGACGAGGACGGACTGATCGTCCGGCGCGGTGAGCACGTGTACGCCGTGCTCAACCTCTATCCGTACAACGGCGGCCATCTGATGACGGTCCCGTACCGCCATGTCGCCGACTACACGGACCTGACCGGCCCGGAGACCGCGGAGCTCGCCGAGCTGACCAAGCAGGCGATGACGGCCCTGCGCACCGCGTCCGGCGCGCACGGCTTCAACATCGGCATGAACCAGGGCACGGTGGCGGGCGCCGGCATCGCCGCCCACCTGCACCAGCACATCGTCCCGCGCTGGGGCGGCGACACGAACTTCATGCCGGTGGTCGGCCACACCAAGGTGCTGCCGCAGCTCCTGGCCGACACCAGGAAGATGCTGGCGGAGGCCTGGCCGGCGGCCTGATCCGTCCGTGCCGGCCGACGGCGACCAGCCGGTCCGGCGTGTGAGGACGAGGCCGTCCACGGCCCGAGCGGGGGTCCGGGGGCGGCAGCCCCCAGGGACCGCAACCCACCGCGCACCCGCACCCGCACCGGCCGAACCGCCGGAAGCCCCACTCGCACCCGGCCAAGCCCGCCGGAGGCCTACGCGTCGTACAGATCCGCCTTCCTCGGTGTCGGGTCCTGGACCTGTCCGCTGAGGAAGGTCGAACGCGTGCCGAACTTCTCCGTGTCCACGCCGTTCTCCTCCAGCACCCTGATCGCCGCCGAGTGCACCACCCGCAGCACCGGCGTGGCCGCGCGCAGCGCGTCGTCGGCCATGAAGCGGTGCCGCCAGGGCTGGTCGGCCCAGGCGTGCCGCAGACCGAACGGCTCGGGCAGGACGAGCGAGCCGCCGAGCCAGTTCAGCAGCGGGGGGTACCAGGCCAGCGGGGCGCGCGAGGCGAGCCGTACCACCTCGTCCGCGGTGACCAGCGGCAGCATGATCTTCCTGGTCTCCCAGGGCTTGAGGGACTTGGCGACCTCCTTGCTCGGCGGCTCCGGCTTGGAGGTGAACAGCGGGTTCACCGGTCCCAGCGCGTGCCCGGTCACCTCGATGCGCAGCGTCTCGTGCAGCACCGTCACCGTGATCAGCATGGTGAGGACCAGCTGGCCGTCCCACAGCGTCCACTGCACGCCCAGGTAGTGCCGGTCGCCGCTGCCGAACTGCTGCTTGTTGCAGATCTCCTGTATCGCGTGCGGCTTGACCTGGAACGCCTCGACATCGGTGCCCTCGGGCCGGGACACCGCCGTGGCCTTCTCGCCGATCGGCGTGACGATCCAGTGCTTGATGGACGGCTTGGGGAAGCCGCCGGTGTTCAGCGGGCCGCGCTCCAGCAGGGCGAGCTGGTCGTGGATCGCGCGTATGACGTCCCAGCTGCGGAAGGGGTGGATCTCCCGGGTCGGGTCGGCGGGCACGAGGTCCTCGGCGAGCTGCCAGGCGCCCCAGCGGGTGCCCATGCCGAGTATGCCCTTGGGGCCGGCGTAGAAGACCGCGTTGGACTGCTGCTCGGCGGTGAGCCGGGCCAGCGACTGGCGCAGCTCCTCGGCCGCGGTCTGGTTGGGGCCGCGCGGCACGGCCTCGGGGACCTTGGCGCCGACGCTGGTGCCCGAGAGCAGGCCGTCCCAGCGGGCCCGCAGATCATTGGCCGTGCGCTCGCAGATCCGCTTGGCCCAGAACCAGCCCAGCACGGGGAGCACCACGCACGCCCGGGCGTACCACGCCCAGAAGCCGGTGAACGGCATCTTGATCAGGAACAGCGCGGCGAGCACGCTGACACCCAGGAGCAGGGCGGTGGCGAGCGCACCCGCCCGTTTGTCCTCGCGCGTGGCGACGAACGTGCGCAGCTGGAAGACGAGCAGCCAGGCGATCAGCCCGGGCAGGAAGAGCACTCCGCACAGCACCGTCACGGCGGTCAGGCGGTTGTCGCGCTCCCGGCGGATGTTGTTGGCCGCGAGGCAGTGCTCGACGACGAACTGGGGCTCGGTGCCGAAGGACTGGATGAGCGGCTTGCGGCCGGGAGCGAGCATCCGGGCGATCACGGCCCGCGAGAACGCCTCACCGAGGTTGGGCCGCAGCAGTGCGATCCTGCCGGGGTTGAGGGTCGACTCGTGCCACTCGTTGTCGGCCTTCTTGATCTCCTCCATCGGGCTGTCCCGGTACGCCGCCGAGGCCAGCGCGGAGGTCGCCGCCTGCCCCTCGTCGCCCGAGACGGGCACCTGGGGTCCGTCCCACTCCGTTCCCAACGACATTCCCGCCCCCATCGCCGCCGGTGTCGCCTCTGCGGCCTTCCCGACTTCCTCGCTCCGCACACCTGTTGAACAGGCCGTCGCGTCGATTACCCGTCACAACCGGACGACTGCGGCACGACGCGATCAGGTGATCAGCGTATCCGCCGCCACCGACAACCCGCGGGCGGACGGCCGAAGCCGCCCGCCCGCGCACCCGGCTCGCGGGTGCTGAACTACCCGTTCTCACCTGCCTGTTCGCGGATCCTTTCGGCGATCTGCGGCGGCATCGGCTCGTGCCGGGCGTAGGCGCGGTCGAACCGCGCCGTGCCGTGCGACAGCGAGCGCAGGTCGACGGCGTACCGGCCGATCTCGAACTCGGGGACCTCGGCCCTGATCAGGGTCCGCCCGGAACCCACCTGTTCGGTGCCGAGCACCCGGCCGCGCCGGCTGGACAGGTCGCTCATGACGGCGCCCACGTAGTCGTCGCCGACCAGCACGGACACCTCGGCCACCGGCTCCAGCAGATGGATCCTCGTGTCGGCCGCGGCCTCGCGCAGCGCGAGCGCGCCCGCGGTCTGGAAGGCGGCGTCGGAGGAGTCCACCGAGTGCGCCTTGCCGTCCAGCAGCGTGACCCGCACGTCCACGAGCGGATATCCGGCGGCGACGCCCTTGGCGGCCTGGGCCCGTACGCCCTTCTCCACGGACGGGATGAACTGCCGCGGTACGGCGCCGCCGACGACCTTGTCCACGAACTCGATGCCCGAGCCGCCCGGCAGCGGCTCCACCTCGATCTCGCAGATGGCGTACTGCCCGTGCCCGCCGGACTGCTTCACATGCCGCCCGCGCCCGGTGGCCTTGTTCGCGAACGTCTCCCTCAGGGAGACCTTGTGCGGGACGACGTCGACCTGGACGCCGTAGCGGCTGCGCAGCCGTTCCAGGGCGACGTCCGCGTGGGCCTCGCCCAGGCACCACAGAACCACCTGGTGGGTGTCCTGGTTCTGCTCCAGACGCATGGTCGGGTCCTCGGCCACCAGCCGGGACAGGCCCTGCGAGAGCTTGTCCTCGTCGGCCTTGCTGTGCGCCTGGATGGCGAGCGGCAGCAGCGGGTCGGGCATCCGCCAGGGCTCCATCAGCAGCGGCTCGTCCTTGGCGGAGAGCGTGTCCCCGGTCTCGGCCCGGCCGAGCTTGGCCACGCACACCAGGTCACCGGCGACGGCGTGCGTCACCGGCCGCTGCTGCTTGCCGAAGGGCATGGACAGGGCGCCGACCTTCTCGTCGACGTCGTGGTCCTCGTGGCCGCGGTCGGCCAGCCCGTGCCCGGAGACGTGCACCGTCTGGTCGGGGCGCAGGGTGCCGGAGAAGATGCGGACCAGCGAGACGCGGCCTACGTAGGGGTCGGAGGAGGTCTTGACGACCTCGGCGACCAGCGGACCGTCGGTGTCGCAGGGCTTCAGCTCGCGCGACTTGCCGTCGAGGGTCGTCACCTCGGGCAGCGGGTGCTCGAACGGGGTCGGGAACCCGCCCGTGATCAGCTCCAGCAACTCGACCGTACCGAGCCCCTGTTTGGCGCCCTCGGCGGCCGGGGCGGCGGCCAGGACCGGGAAGAACGAGCCCCGGGCGACGGCCCGCTCCAGGTCCTGGATCAGCGTTCCGACGTCGACCTGTTCGCCGCCGAGATAGCGGTCCATGAGGGTCTCGTCCTCGCTCTCGGCGATGATCCCCTCGATGAGCCGGTTGCGGGCGTCCTCGATGTCCGGCAGCTGGTCCTCGCCGGGCTCGAAGTCCTTGCGCTCGCCCGTCGAGTAGTCGAACAGCTTCTGCGACAGCAGCCCGACCAGCCCGGTCACGGGCGCGTGCCCGTCGGGACCCTCGGGGCCGCGCAGCGGCAGATACAGCGGCAGTACGGCATCGGGGTCGTCCCCGCCGAAGGCCTCCGCGCAGATCCGGGTCATCTCCTCGAAGTCGGCGCGCGCCGCCTCCAGGTGCGTGATCACGATCGCGCGCGGCATGCCGACGGCCGCGCACTCCTCCCAGACCATCCGGGTGGAGCCGTCCACGCCGTCCGAGGCCGAGACGACGAAGAGGGCCGCGTCCGCGGCGCGCAGCCCGGCCCTGAGCTCCCCGACGAAGTCGGCGTACCCGGGGGTGTCGAGCACGTTGATCTTGATGCCGTCCCATTCGACCGGCACCAGGGAGAGCTGTACGGAGCGCTGCTGCCGGTGCTCGATCTCGTCGTAGTCCGAGACGGTGCCGCCGTCCTCCACGCGGCCCGCCCGGTTCACCGCCCCCGCAGTCAGCGCGAGGGCCTCCACCAGAGTCGTCTTGCCCGAACCGGAGTGGCCGACCAGCACCACGTTCCGTACGGATGCGGGCTGGTCGGCCTCCAGAGCCCTGCCGGCGGCCCCGGGGTGGTGTGTCTGAGTCTTGTCGCCCATGATCCTGCCTCCCGTGCACGGTGAGGTCACTGTGGGCGCGGACACGCGGGACCCGCGTGCACTGGCGGCTCCGGCGACGCCCGCGGTTATTCGAGCTTTCCACTCCCGTCACGCTGCGTCCATACGAACGACAGCCGCGGCCGCCGATCGCGCCGCGCGCGCCCCGCGCACGGCGGCGCACACCGGCCCGC